>JAUHWV010000100.1 GCA_030427335.1 Gammaproteobacteria bacterium
CTGGCATGTTGTTGTTAATCACTTCTCTACTCTGAGACACCAAGCGCGCACGAACCTGCTTTGCATTCCAAGATTTTCGCTCGCCGCGGGTCTCCCACTTATCGACGATAGACTTGCGTTCGGCTCGCCAGGCGAAGCTGAAGAACCAGAGACGCTCAAAAATGAGAGTCCACATTACAAACACAAGTATCGCGATGAGCCAGAGTACATCCCCGCCTTTATCCATAAAGGCGAGGATAGTTTCAGTTATGCCTCCAGACATGGTCTAACTCCTACTTATTAGAGGATTCAGAATGCTCGGCAATAATACCTGTCGCCTGCTCCGTCAGCAGGTGAATCACGCGCTGAGCGCGCCCATTCACGAGCGTGTGCAGAAGAACGGTTGGAATCGCGACCAACAGACCCAGTACGGTGGTTACCAGTGCGCTAGAAATACCGCCGGCCATTGCCTTCGGATCACCGGCGCCAAAGATCGTGATTGCCTGGAAGGTAATAATCATACCCGTTACCGTACCCAACAGACCCATAAGCGGTGCGACAGCAGCGATAATCTTGAGCAGAGTCAATCCCGACTCAAGTTTCGGTGTTTCGCGCATTACGCCCTCTGCCATTTTCAGCTCTAGGGTTTCTGGATCCATAGAGGGGTTATCTTCGTGGATCTTAAGTACCCGGCCAAGTGGGTTGTTGGTATTGGCAGTTGATGATTTGAGCTGTGCACTAACTTTGCTCGAAATCAGCGACAATGCGATCAAACGATAAACCGCTAGAAGCAGAGCAAAAGCACCTACCGCGGTAATTGCGTAACCCACCGCGCCACCTTGATGCCAACGCTCCTCTAGAGTCGGTGAGTCAATAATCGCAGCCAAGAAAGAACCGCCGGTGGGGCCGGTTGGGTCGATACCCAGCTGATGCATCCCCGAGGTCGAGTTAGCCAACTCGCTTGCCCATCCCGTATACGAACCGGCAGGCTGGCGAGGCAATTCACTCAAGTTTCCATTGTTGTAGGCCAAGTAGTTGCCGTTAGTATCGATCACGTTGAATGCACCAACACGAACAACGTCACGAGGCGCACGCTCACCCGAAGGCGTAGCGACTTCAGCTGTGAACTTAACCACGTTACCGGTTTCGGTGATTTCGCGCAGCATTTCATACCATACGCGCTCGATTTCCGTGATTTTAGGCAGCTTGTCTGAGCCTGACATTTTTGCAATCAGCTCTTTCAAGAAGACTTCACGATCAGGGTACTGTGATGAGACCAGCGACACTTCGATATTCGAAGACAAGTCGCCAGCGGCCGCCGTCAAGTGACCGAACAGTTCGGTCAAGGCGCCCAATTTCTCTTTAAGCTGCTTCTGCTTTGCCGCGATTAAGAGCTCGTTATCTTCAAACTTGTTCTCAAGCTGTGTACTCAAACGTTCCTGACGCTCACGCTCAGCTTCGGCTTCTTTCAGCAGACGCGCTTGATCCGCTTTTGCTTTTGCGAAACGCTCTTCACGCGCTTTATTCTCACGCGCTTCTGTCGTTTGACCCTGTTTCACGAACTGGAGCAACTGATTTAAGTTTTCAGCGGCCTCTGCTCTTGGATCAACCTGCGGCTCAACAGGCGCTTCAGCTGCATCTTGCGCATAGCTCAAGCCTGAAATGGCCATTGCACCACCCAATGTTAGCGCTGCAAAAATTTTGTTAAATGCTTTCATTAGTTAGCCTCCGGTGCAGCTACAGGCATGTTGAGAAGGTCGATAGTGGCTTGTTTCTTGGCGATACGAACGCCTTTGCGGATGGCCGCAGCGTAGTCACCAGAGGGCAGAGAATCCCAAGACTTGGTCTCCGCATTCCAAACGCCGCTCTCTTCACCGTCGGTCGTCTGATAAACCAATGAAACGCGCCCAATGCGCAAGAAATCGACGTCGCGAGTAACGCCATTGACTTCGATGGTGTCGCTGTAAGTATCAACACCACGACCATACCCAAGCTCGATATTGTAGGCTTCTAAAACCTGGCGGAACTTTTCGGCTACGGTAATATCGGATCGGTCTACGTTGGTGCGCAGAAACTCGACGCGACTGCGACGCTCATCCATCAGGAAAGGCACATCAAGCTCAATGAACTGCTCAAGCCCGTCAATCATCCGGATGACCAGCGGCATCATTTGACGCTGAATTACCGTTACCTCGTCGATTGACTCGTCGATATCGGCGATACGGCGCTCTTGGTTCGCGATCTGGCGCTGCAAACGTGCGTTGTACACTTTCAAGCCGTCGACTTGCTTCATCACTGTCTTGTAGTCAGTGAGCAGGTCGCGCGCCTCTTCCGCCAAGCGGTCGATTTTCGCTTGAGACTGCTTGGCAGCAGCCGTTTTTTCTTCGCCAACCTTGAGGATGGCTTCAAGGGTGTTGGCTTGACTCACAGCCGCGCCAAAAGCGCCCGCTGCAAAGATCGAAGCCATCAACACAGATTTCAGTCGATGCGTAGTCATGAGGGTTGCGTATCCTATTTTCAACAATGTGATTTTTAGAACTTGATAAACGGGGACAACAAGCTCGCGTTGACCCCACCGATAACGGCGATCCGTGCACCGATTTAAACGTACAAAATGGTAATTTTCAATGAAATCTGATCGACAAAACGGACTGTTTTTGCGTTTGTGTAGATCGGTTACATCTTTAGACCTTAGTCTAAGCCAAGGTAACACTGAGTTTATGACAATATTTCAGACGCGTTTTTTCCGCTCATACACAACAAAACGGCAGGGGTACTCGTCTTTCTCGGACTGCGCCGGGCACTCGGTCGAAACCGCTTGCCATTCGGACCAGTTGACGCAATCTAGAATCGTGTCGCCCTCAGGCTCCGCCTGGATGTGTGTTACCACCAAACGATCCGTACAGGGCATCGCGGCACGGTAGATTTGAGCGCCCCCTGCGACAACGATTTCAGTCTGCTCTGGGGTAAGGTATTTTTCGGCAGCCCGCAGACCCTCTTCGACCGAACCCACGACTTCGACGCCTGCAGGGGCCCCAGGAAATCCACGACTTGTCACCACAATACAGGGGCGATCGGGTAACATTCCAGGCAGCGAGTCATACGTCAGGCGCCCCATGATCATCGGTTTGTGCAAGGTGACGCGCTTAAAAAACGCTAAATCCGTGGGAACATGCCACGGCAAATCGCCATTTCGACCGATCATACCGTTATCAGCCACCGCAAATACTTGAACAACAACGGGCTTTATCATACGGCCACCGCGCCCGCGATATGGGGATGTGGGTCGTAGCCTTCAATGTCAAAGTCTTCAAACCGATAGCCGTAAATACTGTCGGGCCTCCGTTTGATAGTCAGTCTCGGTAGAGCTCGGGGCGATCGAGCGAGCTGCGTTTCAACCTGCTCGAAGTGATTGCGGTAAATGTGGGAGTCACCCGTGGTGATAATGACCTCACCCGGCTCCAGATCACACTGCTGACAAAGCATATGCGTGAGCAAAGCCAGACTGGCCAAGTTATAGGGCAGTCCCAAAAAGCTATCGCTCGAACGGATGTAGAGCTGGGCCGACAAACGCCCATTCGCCACATAAAATTGATACAAGAGATGACACGGAGGCAAAGCCATTTTGCCGCGCCGAACGTTCTCTTGAGGACTCAAGCCCTCATCTGGCAGCAGCGCCACATTCCACGCATGAAACAGAATGCGACGTGAGTTGGGATTGTGACGCAAGCAGTTTACCACGTACTCGATCTGATCAATGGGCTCGCCTTCTGGCGTCTGCCAAGCGCGCCATTGAGCTCCGTAAATCGGCCCTAGATCGCCTTCTTCAGTAGCCCACTCATCCCAAATGGAGACACCGTTGTCGCGCAACCACTGCGTATTCGTGTCGCCATTCAGAAACCAAATGAGCTCATTCGCAATACTCTTAAAGTGCAATTTTTTTGTCGTTAGTAAGGGGAATCCGTCTCGTAAATCATGACGAAACTGCCGAGCAAAGACCGAACGCGTACCCGTCCCGGTACGATCACCTTTGTCTACGCCATTCGAGAGAATATCCTGCAATAAATCCAAGTACGCTTTCATTGAACACCTTTACCCTTAGCCCGACGGCTGTAGGCCCACCAAATCAAATACAGACCAGCCAAAATCATAGGCACACACAATATCTGCCCTCGAGTCATCCACCCGAATGCCTGGAACCCCAAATGCGCATCGGGCTCGCGAAAGAACTCTGCCATAAATCGCAAACAACCGTAGCCCAGCGAGAATACACCCGCCACGGCCCAGCGAGGACGCGGCTTTAGAGAAAACCAAAAAACCAGAGCGAAGAGCGTTAGCCCCTCTAATGCGAACTGATATAGCTGCGATGGATGGCGAGGCACCTGCAAAGGGTCATTGGGAAACACCATTGCCCATGGCACAGTAGCGGCGCGCCCCCAGAGTTCTTGCCCGATGAAATTACCTAGCCGACCCAGCGCAAGCCCCACGGGCGCCAAAGGTGCGACAAAGTCGAGCAAATCTCCCAAGGCAACGCGGCGCGTGTGCGCTAAGTAAATCACGGCGCCAATGACGCCTAAAAAGCCGCCATGGAAAGACATCCCGCCCTCCCAAACACGCAGGGCCCAAGTAGGATCAGCCAACAGTCGATCCATCCCATAGAACAAAATATAGCCCAGACGACCACCCAGAATGATGCCCATCGCCGCGTAAAAAATGAGATCATCGACCCATTCGACGCGCCAAACTGCGCCGGCGCGCTGACATTGACGACGAGCCAGCCACCACGCGAAGGCGAGGCCCGCTAAGTAGGTCAATCCATACCAATGTATTTTTAACGGACCGACCGCCACTGCTACTGGATCGATTTCGGGATACGCAATCACGTAAAACCCCTCGTAAAGGAAAGGTCACAGGATAACAGTCTTACTTCGTTTTTTCCTGTATTGTTATTGTTTTTGCAGACTCGCAGAGTGCTTATGTGTCTTATCGCCCTTGCCTGGCAAACTCACCCCGAATACCCCATTTTAATGGTATCGAATCGAGACGAGTTCTATGCCAGACCGACCAGACGCATGGACTTTTGGCCAGACAAACCTGTCATTTTGGCGGGCCGCGATCTGGAGGCCGGGGGTACGTGGCTTGGCGTCTCCAGAACAGGGCGAATCGCTGCGCTCACCAACGTTAGAGAACTGCCTGAACCGCGAGCTTTTTCCAGGGGGCACCTAGTGACAACTTGGCTAGAGGGAACGCACTCGCCCGAAACATTCACGCAGTGGTTGCGAAGTAAGGGCAACCAGCTGGCGGGCTACAATCTTATATTCGGCAATGCCGAATACCTGTTCTGGGCGACAAATCGTCCACCCGAATCCGACTGTGACTCGGACTTCAGCGCAAAAGAGCTTGCACCTGGCATCTACAGCTTGAGCAACGCATCATTAAACACACCCTGGCCAAAGGCGGAGCTCGCAAAGCGGCGCCTCCAAAATGCGCTAGGTGAAAACGAACCGCTATCGCTTGTCGATTTTTGCTCAGTGACAGCGGACCGCGAGACCCACGCCGACCTGTCCTATTACCAAGAAAAAAGCTTGGGTACAGAACGACTACTCGCCTTGAGCGCGCAGTGGATACACACCACCGATTACGGTACTCGCGCAACAACGGTCATACGACGGAGGGGTGATGGTTTATGGGAGTGCTTGGAGCAAACTTTTGATGCTCAAGCTCAGCTTTCCGCGAGCGCAGAATTCTCCTTTAAGGAACAAGAGCTACCCCACTAAAGCGTCTATCTCTGCTTGAGGTCCCAGCCCCGCTAGAGCGTCTGCTCCGACAGATCCACGGGAACAAACTGAGCCATCCCACGCTCAGCAAGGAAGTCACTCACCTGACGCTGAATCTGATCCGAGTTATCCATCAGCAGTACCTCATCTAACAACCGCTGAGCATCTTCTAGCATGACAGAGCGCAGCGCTTTCTTCACTTTGGGTAAGCTGATCGAGTTCATCGACAAAGTATCAAACCCCATCGCCGTTAAGAGCACGGCAGCGCCCGGGTCGCCCGCCAACTCGCCACAAATACTCACCGGTTTACCTTCAATATGCGCGGAATCAGACACCCAGCGTAAAGCATGTATTACGGCCGGATGATAGGCGTGGTACAGATCGGCGACTCGAGCATTATTCCGATCAACGGCCAATAAGTATTGCGTTAAATCATTCGATCCAACACTCAAAAAGTCGACTTTGCGAGCCATTGCGCGTGCCTGGTACACCGCTGCAGGCACCTCCACCATAACCCCAATAGGGGGGCGTTCAGTGAGCGCGTAGCCTTCTTGCAAGACTTCTTCGTAGCTGCGATCCACTAGGTCGATAGCCTCTTGCAGCTCCTGCAGGTTGCTCACCATAGGCAACATGATTCGGAGATTGCCTAAGCCCACATTGGCCTTCAACATGGCGCGAACCTGGGCTAAAAAGATCTCGGGGTGATCCAAGGTGACACGAATACCGCGCCATCCCAAGAAGGGATTCTCTTCTTCGATCGGGAAATAGGGCAGCGATTTATCGCCTCCGATATCAAGCGTGCGCATAGTGACGGACTTCGGCGCAAAGGCCTCGAGCTGCTGGCGATACAGTTGCCGCTGCTCCTCTTCACTGGGGAAACGCTCCTGCATCAAAAACGGCACTTCCGTGCGATACAAACCAACGCCCTCAGCACCGCGATCAAGTGAAATCGCAACGTCTGCCATCAAGCCCGTATTCACAAACAGAGGAACACGGTGACCATCGGCCGTCTCACAGTCAGAGTCACGCAGCGCCTCTAAATCTTTCGTCAGAGCCGCTTCTTGAGCGATCAGCTCCTCAAAACGCTCGAGCAGCATGTCGGAGGGATTGAGGTGAACGACCCCATTGTAGCCATCAATAATGACGGTCTTCCCATCCAGCTTGGTGTAGGGTAAATCCACGGCACCCATCACCGTGGGAACGCCCATGGCACGTGCCAAAATGGCGACATGGGAATTACCTGAACCGCGCACGGAGACGAGAGCCACCAGCTTTTCACGCGGCACCTCACCGAGCATGGAGGCAGTGAGCTCTTCGCCCACCAATATGACCCGATCAGAGTACTCCCGGCGATCCTGCGCCTCGGCTTGAAGGTACGACAGCACACGCGTGCCTAAATCCTTCACATCGACCGCGCGTTCACGTAGATAACTGTGTTCCATCTGTTCGAAGTGGCGAATGTGCTCAATCATAACCTGGCTCAAAGCACCTTGAGCCCACTGCCCTGCCTTGATCAAGCTCGCTACTTCTGCACCTATCGTTGAATCGTCCAGAATGCTCAAATACACATCAAACAGAGCACGATCTTCGGCGTTAAGCTGATCAACTAGGTTGGCGGCTACGGCCCTGACATCCGCTCGTACCGATTCGAGCGCCTGCTTGAACGCACGCAGTTCGGCACGTCGATCCGTTGCCGTCTTTTTCGGAACGGCATAAAGATCCGCGACAGGCGAGACCACGGCGACCGTACCGACGGCGACACCGGGAGAACCACCAATACCCGAAACCCGAGTCGACCCCGCTGGGCGTTCACTCGCGTCTGTGTATTCGTCTTGGATAGATCCGGTAACCTGAGCATGGGCAATCACCCCAGCAAGCTGGGCTGACATCGTGACCAAAAAGGCCTCATCACTCTCGTCAAACTTACGCCGCTGGGCCTGCTGAACCACCAAGACGCCCAGCACGATTTTGTGGTGAATAATGGGAACACCCAAGAACGCATGGAAGGGCTCTTCACCAATTCCATCGAGCAATGCAAAGTTTGGGTGCTGAGAGGCGTTATCGAGGTTAACCGGCTCTTCTCTCGTAGCCACCAGGCCCACTAAGCCCTCGTCGTGCGCGAGGCTCAATAAACCAATCTGGTTTTTATTCAAACCTTCCGTAGCGCGGAACACCAAGCGATTTGAGAGAGGATCTCGCAAATACACGGAACAGACCTCGGTCCCCATTGCTTCTCGAACCCGAAAAACAATGATGTTCAAGGCCTCTTCCAGCGTTTCCGCCGTATTTACGCGTTGCACAATATTGCGCAACATTTCCAACATCATGAGTTTATTCCTGCTTTATGCCCACGCCGC
>JAUHWV010000101.1 GCA_030427335.1 Gammaproteobacteria bacterium
TTTCGGTGTGTCAAAGTGGCAGATACGACCGATTCAGCTGCGTAGCCCTTACCTTGAGATCACCCTCTAAAAGCTGCTCCCCAGGGGCTACAGCTGCGTGGCAAGAACCTGCTCGGCCCAGCTGACTATGCTCTCGCGCTCGGCTGGATCGCGCTTTTTCCACTGACCGGTGATGAGCCCCATGCGCGGATTCTTGCTCAATCGCTCCAGATTTTGATCGATAAAATGCCAGTACAGACTGTTGTAGGGGCAAGCGCGTTCACCGGTGGTGAGTTTTGGATCAAACCGGCATTTTTGGCAGTGGTTGCCTTGCTTGGCGATGTATTTACCCGAAGCCGCATAGGGCTTGCTCGCCATGATTCCATCGTCGGCGTTCAAGGCCATCCCAAGCGTGTTCGGTAGCTCGACCCACTCGTAAGCATCCACATAAACGGCTAAGAACCAAGCGCAGACTTCGTCAACCGTGAGTCCGGCAATCAATGCAAAGTTGCCGATGACCATGAGCCGCTGAATGTGGTGGGCGTAGCCGTCGTTGAGACTTTGCTCCAACGCTTTATGAAGGCAGCGCATGTCCGTTTGCGCTGTCCAGAACCATGCGGGCAGAGGGCGTTTCGCCCCCCAGGTGTTATTCGAGGCATAGTTTGGCATGTGATACCAATAAATGCCCCTTACATACTCCCGCCAGCCCAATATTTGGCGGACGAACCCCTCTGTGGCGGCAAGAGAAACGTGCCCTGCTTTATAAGCTGTTTCGGCCCGCTGGCATACATCAAGTGGGTCGAGTAATCCCGCATTCAGATACAACCCAATTAGCCCGTGGAAGAGGGTGGTCGATTCCTCGGCTAAGGCATCTTGGTACTGGCCAAACTGCGGTAAGAAGACCTGAATAAAATGGGTGAGGTGGACGGATGCGCGCTCCGCGGTCACCGCGTATGAGAACCGAGTTAGATCTCCGGGGTGATCCAGGAAGTGTTCGTCGACGAGATGGATGACATCCGCGGTAATGCCATCTTGAGCCTCATCAAGGCGAACCGGCACCGCGTCCTTATTGCGCCAGCCACTGCGATTCTCTGCATCATAATTCCAGCGATCCCCAATAGGTTTACCGGACTCCGCCATCAACAGCCCGTAACGCTTGCGCATGCTGCGATAGAAATATTCCATGCGTAGCGTTTTTTGCGAGTCGGCCCAGGTGGCAAAGTCGGCGTGCGAAGCCAAGAAGCGCGTATCTTCAAGCACGGATACAGGTAAGCCGAGTTGGGACTGCCAATCTGCGATCTCCTCTCTTAGTCTCCACTCTCCAGGCTCACATAAACGCACCTCTGAATAAGTAGCTTTTGATAAGCAGCGCGCTACTGCTTTGAAGAGCGAGTCAATGCCCGCGTCATATTGAAAATAATGGACGGTGAATCCACGACTTTTGGCCTCTTCTGCGAAGTGGCGCATTGCCGCAAACAAGAAAGCGATTTTGTGCTTGTTATGGCGAACGTAAGTCGCTTCGGCTTTCACTTCGGCGAAGACGAGCTCACTGGTTTCGGGCGATACGTCCACCATGGCAGGGTTCTGCCACGAGAGTTGATCGGCGAGTACTAGGGTAAGGTGCTTTGATTTAGTCATGCGAGTAGTACGCGACACCCGAAGAAATAGACGCGCGGGGGTCGAATTTTTTTGGAATAAGTGATAAAAATGGAATACTTTTAGATCAAAGTAACTGGGCGGGGCCTTTATGCAGGTGGAGCAAGAACTCTTGATTGCGCTGAGACGCATTATTCGAGCAATCGATCTGCATTCAAAAAAACTCAATCGTGAGTCTGGGCTGACCGGGCCTCAGCTGATTATTCTGCAAACGATTAATGCGTTACCAGAGGTTACGCCAAAGCGCCTCGCGTCTGAGGTGACGCTAAGCCAGGGTACCGTAACCGTCATTTTAGATAGGCTCGAGGCTCGCGGCCTAATTCAGCGCGTGCGCTCCGAGCGCGATCGTCGAAGCTATCATCTGACGCTCTCGGAAACGGGCAGACATTTGCTGGATAAAGCACCTCCGCCCTTACAAGACGCGTTTATTGAACGCTTTTCAAAACTTGAACAATGGGAGCAAACCCAGATTTTATCTTCGGTTCAGCGCCTAGCCGTGATGATGGATGCGGTTGATATTGATGCTGCGCCCATGCTCGAGATCGGAACCATCCAGGCGGTGCCCGCCGAAATTTAATTCGGGGGTTAAACCCCAAAACACACAAAAAGAAAAAGGTTGCAGTATGGACCCAAGCCCGCAAGCCTCTGCTGAGGCCTCCTTTTACATTGATAAACCGGTTTTCTTTGCCTCGGTGATTACGGTTGCTCTACTTGTTATTGTTGCAACTGTGATGCCTGAAGCAACCGGTGCCGTCTTTTCCACCCTGCAATCGGCGATAACGGAGTATGCCAGTTGGTACTACGTGCTCGTGGTCGCGATCATTCTTATTTCTGTTTTGTTTTTTGGCTTTTCTCGTTTAGGCGATATCAAGCTGGGGCCTGACCACTCTACGCCCGATTATTCGCGCTCCTCTTGGTTTGCGATGTTATTTTCTGCGGGTATGGGTATCGGGCTCATGTTTTTTGGTGTAGCCGAGCCGGTCATGCATTTCTTGGCGCCACCGACCGGTGATCCAGGTACGGTCGAGGCGGCCAAAGAAGCGATTCGATTGACTTTCTTTCACTGGGGGCTGCACGGCTGGGCTATATACGCCATTGTTGCTTTGGTCTTGGCTTACTTTGCGTATCGTCACAACTTGCCGCTTACGCTACGTTCAGCGCTCTATCCGATTATTGGCGACAAAATCTATGGGCCGATCGGATCGATAGTGGATACCTTCGCGATTGTGGCGACCATCTGCGGTGTGGCGACGAGTCTGGGTTTTGGCGCCCTGCAAATCAACAGTGGGCTCAACTATCTAACTGGGCTTTCTATCAGTACCGGTGTTCAGATTGTGATTGTGATTGTGACTATGTTGCTTGCCACACTGTCGCTGGTGATGGGTTTAGATGCGGGGATTAAACGCTTGTCTGAGCTCAATATGGGGCTGGCAGTGATTCTGCTCGTTGGCGTTTTGGTTGCGGGACCTACGGTTTTGCTCTTACAAATGCTCATGCAGAACATTGGTGGTTATCTTTCAGACTTAGTCACCAAAACCTTCAATTTATACGCCTATAACCCAACCGATTGGCTGGGTGGCTGGACAATCTTTTACTGGGGGTGGTGGCTTAGCTGGTCACCTTTTGTCGGCTTATTTATTGCCCGTATTTCCCGCGGGCGAACGATACGTGAATTCGTTCTGGGTGCAATGTTTGTTCCCTGCGGATTCACGCTGCTGTGGATGAGCATATTTGGTAATAGCGGCATAGAGTTAATACTGCATCAAGGTCAGACGCTGTTTGGTGCTGCGGTGCAAGAGAACCAAGCCGTGGCTCTGTTCAAATTTTTAGAGTATCTACCCGGTGCTAAAGTTATCTCGGGACTGGCAATCGTTATGGTTGTGGTGTTTTTCGTTACGTCGGCGGATAGCGGCGCGATGGTGCTCAATATGCTCTCGTCACACGGTAGAGACGACACGCCGCGGCTTCAGCGCGTGCTCTGGACCGGTATCATCACGGTAATGACCATTGCGCTACTGCTCTCGGGTGGTCTGGGCGCCCTGCAAACTGCCGCCATAGCGAGTGCCTTACCGTTCTCGGTCGCATTACTGGCCGCCATATTTGGGTTTGCAAAAGCCTTACACCTCGATAAAGCCAAGCGAGACATGGCCCTGCTCGACGTGACGATGCCGGCCGTTAGCAATAGAGGCGAATGGAAGAAGCGTTTAGAGTTGCTGCTTCAGTACCCCTCCGAAAATTCGATTCAACGCTTTCAGCGCGAATCGGTCTTCCCTGCCTTACGCGATTTTGGCCGAGAGCTTGAAAACTACGGTTTGACTTACACCCTGACCGATCAGATTGACGAGGAGGGGCGCGCAGCCATCGAAGTGGATCACGGTGGCGAAATGAATTTCATTTACGAAGTACAGTGCCGCGCGCAGGTAATTCCAACGGATGAATCCGGTGAGCTGATCGATCCCAATGCCGATGCCGAAGTCTACTACCGAGCCGAAGTGCATTTAACGGAAGGCGGTCAAGATTATGATGTGATGGGCTGGTCGCGCGACCAGGTAGTAACCGACATCGTGAATCAATATGAGCATCACGTGCACTTTTTGCAGTCGCTCCGTTAATCGCGCTGTTAATCCGCTAGTGCGAGCAGATCTCGATTTGCAGCCTGCTCAAATGGGTTGTAGCACGCCATCGTGTTCCGGCGTTCATCCTGTTTTTCACTCGATTAAGCGGACTCCGTCTTTACCCCGTTGGCTGACTTGGGCATAGTTAAGGATTCGAATTCTCTCGGAGACCGACCGTGCTTAACAGAAACGTGTTCACTTTCACCGCGATTGCAACCGCTCTTGTTTTGAGCGGTTGCGCAAAAGACGCCTCGACGCCCGAGCCGAGCGTGGCCGAAACGCCCGCCGCCGTATCGACGGCGGTTGATGGATGGGATTACTCAATGCCTGCGGATCAATTGGCTGCTTTGTGTGATCAAACGCTCGAGACCGCTAAAAGCCAGTTCGCTGCTATTGAGGCCGACACCTCAGAGGCAACGCTTGAGAGTGTGTACGGCGCTTATGATGACATGGGCAGAACCTTGCAGAAAATGCAGCACGTTTGGCACATGAAGTCGGTGCACCCTGATGCAGCGGTTCGCGATACCGCGACCGCCTGTGCTGAACAGTATTCAGATTTCGCCAGTGGAATAGGACTTTCTCGCGCTTTCTACAACCGTGTTGCCGCCATCGACACGGTAGGCCTAACGGACAGTGAACGATTGATGGTGAACAACCAGTTGCGTTCGTTCCGTCAAGCCGGTGTGGATAAAGATGAAGCAACCCGCGACAAAGTGCGCGCTTTACGTAAAGAAATCACCGAAATCGGCAACCGCTTTGACCAAGCGATTCGCGAAGATACTCGCTACGTGGAAACGACAGCAGACGCGCTCGACGGGCTGCCACAAGACTATCTGGACGCGCATCAGCCTGATGAAAACGGTGTCATTCGCATTAGCACCGATTACCCCGACTATTTTCCGGTTATGCGCTACGGGCACAATGATGACCTGCGCAAGGCACTTTCTGAAGCGCGGTTAACGATTGGGTCGCCTCAGAATGGCGAGACGCTGAAGGAGTTGATTGCGAAACGGCATGAGCTTGCGCAGTTGCTGGGCTATGAGAACTTCGCTGCCTACTCAATGGATGGCATGATGATCGAAAACCCAGCCAACGCGAAAACCTTTTTGGACGAGGTCGGCGTTGCGCTCAAAAAAGCGGCTGAGAAAGACTTGTCTATTTTGCTGGAACGTCAGCACCAAATTGATCCCTCGGCCGAGCGTATCCAAGTGTGGCAGAGCAGCTATCTGTCGAATTTAGTGCGAGAGGAACAATACGCATTAGATTCAAAGCAGGTGCGTGAATACTTCGCCTTCGACAAAGTTCAGCAGGGTATTTTTGATCTGACTGAGAGCCTGTTCGGAGTCGAGATTGTGCCTTGGCAGACGCAGACTTGGCATGAAGACGTGACCGCCTGGGAAGTGCGCGAAAATGGCGAGGCTATTGGTCGATTCTACTTAGACATGCATCCGCGCGAAAACAAGTACAAACACGCTGCGCATTGGACTCTGCGATCGGGTCTTAAGGGCGAGCAGGTGCCGCTGTCTGGGCTTGCCACCAACTTTCCGAAGGGCTTGATGGAGCACAACCAGGTAGAGACTTTTCTGCATGAATTTGGACACCTGTTGCACAATATGTTCTCTGGTACGCAGGAGTGGTTTGATATTACCGGTATGTCCATGGAGCGCGACTTCGTGGAAGCGCCATCACAAATGTTGGAAGAGTGGATTTGGGATCTCGAGACTCTGCAGAGCTTTGCAACGAATGCCGAGGGTCAGCCGATCCCTGCGGAATTGGTTGAGAAAATGAATCGCGCGCGTTACTTCACAACCGCGATGAACACCGCACAGCAAATTTTCTACGCCAATATATCGCTTGCGTTTTACTCGACCGATCCCGCCGAGCTCGACCTGCTCGCTTCGTTACAAGCGCTGCAAGATAAGTATTCGCCGTATCCCTACATGGAGGGCACGTACTTCTACAACAATTTTGGTCACTTGAACGGCTATTCTTCCAATTACTACATCTACCAGTGGTCTTTGGCTATCGCCACCGATTTGTTCAGCCGCTTTGAAGAAGAAGGGATGCGCAATGCCAAGGTGGCGAAGGAATACCGTGACTTGGTGCTCGGTTCGGCGGGAAGTAAGCCGGCTGCACAGTTCGTTGAAGCGTTTTTGGGTCGACCGTTTTCGACGCAGGCTTATATCGATCTTTTGAGTAACTTGTAATTGCGAGTGTCGGGCAGGCGGAGATATGCCGCCTGCCTGTTTTAATTGGCGTCCTGCAATTGTCTGTTTTGTCGTCTGCCCTCGGCGCCGCAGCGTTTAGAGCAGTAAATGACCGAGTCCCAATCGCGCTTCCATTTAGCGCGCCAGGTGAATGAGCGCTCACATACGGGGCAGATTTTGCTGGGCAAGTTGAGTTTCTTGTGCATTATCTTCTCTTAGCTCTTAGCTCTTAGCTCTTAGCTCTTAGCCCTTAGCCCTTAGGCAATCGGCCAGTCGCTGGCGTCGGTTACATACTCGGGCTGTTTTGGACGATAGCCGTCCCATTGTTTAATAAAGCGACCGTCGGGGTCGTACTGCTCTGTTTGCTTCTCGATATTAAAATGGCGACCGCCGCGCGGATCACTGCCGACACCCGCAACGTACTGCCAATTACCGTAGTTGCTGCCAACATCGTAGTCCATCAGATGCTTCTCAAAGAAGGCAGCGCCATAGCGCCAATCGACGCCCAAGTCATGAATCAGACAGCTGGCGGCAATTTGGCGGCCACGGTTACTCATAAAGCCCGATTTTACCAGCTGATGCATCAGCGCATTCACCAAGGGGAAATCCGTTTCCCCCTGACACCAGCGCGTAAATTGGCGAGGATCAAAAGTCCGGAGCTGCTTTTTGCGCGCCACGCCATAGGGTAAAAAGAGCAGGTTGTCGTCTACGATCGCACGCCAGTGAAAGAATTCGCGCCAAAGTAGTTCGAATATGACCCAGTAAGTTGACTCGTTTGCGGTGATCTCGCGCTCGAATCGCGCGACTTCAGACGCAACGAACCGCGCCGACAGAGCACCGGTTGCCAGCCATGGAGCGAAGGCAGAGAAGTTATCCAGACCATCGAGTGCGTTGCGTGTTTCTTTGTAGGTGACAATAGCTCGGCGATCGAATATCCAGTTTTTAACACGGCGAAGTGCTTCTTGTTCGCCGCCACGCAAGGGCAGTGTGGGGTGGGGTCGAGCCCTGTATTCGGGTGCTTCGCGTTTGTAGCGGACACCTTTGATCATGGGGGGAAGTCGTAACGGTTTGGCCAGCGGCGCCTCGATTTCAATCGACTCCACCTTTTTGCGAAAAGGGGTGAAGTGCTTGGGAATATCCTCGAGTTCGAAAGGCAGCTGCTCTTCGTCGAGTAGCGTGTTGTTGCGGATCAGATTAAAGTCGATCTCGACCGCCTTTTGCACGTGCTCCAGAAGAATGCGCTCGTCATAGGCGCGCGGAGCCGTCGTTACGATCCGGTCTATTTTGTGTTCTGCAACAAGCTCTGGAACAGCGGTGGCAGCGCTTTGCCCCGTTATGTGCAGCCCTTGACCCAATTCGACTAGGTTTTTCTGAAATACTGCCAGAGTCTCTGCTAAGAAGCGGTGCCGCTGTGCCCCAATGCCTTTCAGGTTGCACCAGGGCTTCGGGTTGGGCCAGCAGGTCATAATCAACAGATGATCGGATTTAGCTGCCTCGAGCAACGCAGGGTTGTCGTGCAGTCGAAAATCGTTCTGGAGCCAGAGTAGGGTGCGCATGGATGCCTCTTAAGATTGCTTAACTTTACGCAGCCCCGGTTTTTTTAGATTCTTTTCTT
>JAUHWV010000102.1 GCA_030427335.1 Gammaproteobacteria bacterium
CGTAAAGAATGATTTTCGTGATACTGAAGACACCGGCCTTGACCACCGCCACGGCGTGGAGCAGGGCACTGACAGGTGTAGGTGCTACCATCGCCGCCGGGAGCCAGCGGTGTATTGGCATAACGGCGGCTTTGCCGATACCGAAGGTGAATAACGCTAGGAGTAAGCCTGCCGTTGGTCCATCCACTTTACCTTGCAGGGTGCCGCCGAGCGTAAAATCCCCACCAGTCAACATGCTGACCCAAATGACAGCGGGCAAAAACAAGGTGATAGAGGTGCCCATGAGGATGCCGAGATAGACGCGTGCCGATTTTAAGGTCGCTTCATCGCCCTTGTGTGTGACTAAAGGGTAGGTGCTTAAGGTCAGTAGTTCGTAAAACAAGAATAGAGTGAATAGATTGCCAGCCAGAGCGACTCCCATTGCCGCCGCAATGGAAATCGCGAAGAAAATATAAAATCGGGTCTGATGCGTTTCCTTATTACCGCGCATGTAGCCTACGGAATACAGAGAGTTCACGATCCATAAACTCGAGGCTAGAGTCGCAAACAGCGCTCCAAGCGGTTCTATGTGCAGTTTGATCGAGAGCGTCTCGTTGATTTGACTTAAGATAATTTCCCCGCGTGCGCCATCGGCCACCGTGCCGACCAAGGACCACGCTACAAAGGCTAGACTCAAGGCAGTGATAAAAGTGGCGGCTTCACGCAAGTTGGGGTGCAATCGCCCCATAAGGCCAATGATCACAGAGCCAAAAGCGGGGATTGCCAATAGTGCGATGAGTTGCTGTTCAATATTCATGCACCGTACCCCAGCAAATTATCCGCGGCTTGCGTTGCGAGCTCCATGGGGAGCGTCGGCGCTAAACCGAAGTAGATGGAGGCGAATGCGATCGCAAGCAGTATCGCAGTAGCACCAAGGGGCAGGGTCACCTTGCCTTCAGCCGGCGCTGGTGGGAAAAACAGCGTTTCTAAGAAACGCGCGAGATAGACCACCGACATCAGGGAACTCAGCAGCACGACAACGAGTAGAGCGACAGCGCCGGTTGGTAGCTCCAAAATGGCCTGAATCAATAGCCATTTGCTCAGGAAACCGGCGGTTCCCGGAATGCCAACTAGGCTGAGTCCCGCAATTGTAATGGCGATCGCGGCTAGGGGGTGGCGTCGTCCGAGACCGGCGAAGCTGCTGAGCTCACCCGATTTGGCCTGCAAGGCGAGCAGGCCGATACCGATAAACATCGTCCCTTTTGCTAAGGCGTGAGAGAAACTGTGCAGCAGAGCGGCTGTCAAACCGCTATGGCTTACCAGGGCGGCGCCTAAAATAATGTAGCCCACTTGTCCAACTGACGACCAAGCAAAAATCTTTTTGGCTAGGCTGTCGCGCATAGCCATGTACGCGCCCGCTAAAATCGCCATACAGGCGAGAGGGATCAGGAACACTTTAAACTGGAGCAGATGGCCGGTTAAATTCGACTGGAATAGCGCAAAATCGATGCGCAAAAGTACATAGATTGCAATTTTGGTTGAGCACGCGGCCAAGAAAGCGGTGACCATATTAGGTGCGAAGCTGTAGGTATTGGGCAGCCAGGCATGCATTGGGAATATAGCCGCCTTGAGCGCTAAACCAATCGATATAAAACCCGCAGCAACCAATATGGGCGTCTGATCTACGACCGAGGGCAGCTTGGTGGCGATATCACTAATATTTAGCGTGCCGGTCATAATGTAGATCAGGCCTACACCAATCAGGTAAAAGGTGGCCCCAATCGTTCCCATGATGAGGTATTTGAAGACGGCGGGAAGAGCCTGTCTGTTTGGCCCGCCCGCAATTAAAATATAGCTAGCCAGCGAGGCGATCTCCATAAACACGAAGATATTAAACGCATCTGCAGAAACGACGATGCCCAACAAACCCGCGAGTGCGAGAAGCCACGCCCCGAAAAACCAGTTCAACTTGGCTTCGTGAATTTCACTGCCCAAGCTTTGATAGCCGGCTAAAAGAACAAAGGTGGATGCGCCCGAGATAATCAGCAGAAATAGCACGCTCAAGCTATCTACTTTCAGTTCTATCCCATAAGGCGCATCCCATCCGCCTATGGGATAGATCATGGCGCTATCGCCAGCGGCCAAGGGAATCAGGTTAATTGCGATAGCAAAGGCGAGTGTGCTGGTGGCCAGTGTCAGAGCCCAAGCGAGTCTGGCAGGCTGAATGAGTAGCACGAAAGGTGCCATAAGCATGGGCACCACAATCTGCAAAATCGGAAGATGGGACAGCATAGCTAGGCCTCTTCCTCTTCGCTTTGAATTTCATCTTCTTCTATCGTGCCGTACGCCTCTTTGATGCGCAAAATGATGGCGAGTCCCAGAGCGCTGGTTGAAATTCCGACAACGATGGCGGTCAGAATTAATACCTGTGGTAGTGGGTTTGAGAAGACTTGAGTGTCCACTAGGTTCGTGAAAATAGGTGTTGTACCGCCCTCCACTTTAGCGATGCCTATGAACAGTAAGAACACGGCGGACTGGAAAAGTGAGAGCCCGAGCAAGCGTTTAACCAAGTTGTTCTTGGCGATAACGGTGTAAAAGCCCATCATCAAGAGTGCAATGAAAGTCCAGTAATGGAAGAGATCTAATACAATCATTGCGTTCTGCCTCGGGCCACAAATGCGTGGAATATACTCAGCAACACACCTGTCACGGTGAAGCCGACACCCGCTTCAATCAGGATAATACCGATTTGTTGCCCCGCTACGGGGTCGCTGGAGAGTACGCTATAGTCGAGGAAATTGGCTCCGTTCAAAATCCCGATTACACCTACGCCGCCGAACAGTAGTGCGCCGAACGCCATGAGGAACGTGAGTACGCGCTGGGGCAAAACCTCAAGAGCGCGGTCTTGTCCTTCCAGCAGCGCATATAAAATCATGCTCGCGGCGACTAAGGCGCCTGCCTGAAAACCGCCACCAGGGCCATACTCGCCATGGAATTGAATATAGAGTCCAAAGAGTAAAATAAAGGGAATAAGCAAGCGGCCTACCATTCTTGGGATGAGATAGTGGCGCAGCCCCTCATCGCGCTTCAGCATGTTGCCCGCGCTCGGGGTGTCTAGCAGAAAAAGGACGCCTATGGCGGCGGTCAGCACAACGAAAACTTCACCTAAGGTATCGTAACCCCGAAAACTTCCCAGAATAGCCGTGATCACGTTTGGTATGTCCACGGCGGATTGCGTCGTCTCCAAAAACCAAGGCGCTAGGTCCTGATGTGCTGGTGCATTAGGATCTCCAAACGCCGGCTTATCGAAGGTGGCGTAAGCTATGATGAGTGCCGTTATGCTGACCGATATAAGGCCCGCTAACCGCTTGGGTGCTTGCTCTCGTTCCTGTTCGTTCATGAAAGCTAGTGCGCCTAGAAAGAGCACGGTTGATATGCCAGCCCCCACGGCCGCCTCGGTTAAAGCGACGTCGGCGGCGTCCAGAAGAAAGAAGTTGATGGCAATCAATAGGCTAAAAATCCCCATCAGCATTACGGCGACAAATAAGTTGGTGGTACGTATCGCTGCGCCCGCTGTTATTACCAGTAAAATCAGCAGAAACACGCTAAAAATCTCGGTCATGTCTTATCCTCTTCGCTGTGTTGCGCGCGATAACCCGAAAGTAAGGCGGCACTCGCCAACGCATTGGAGGCGGTTGGCCCGGATAAGAGTAAGAAGAGGAGAATCGCGATCAGCTTGACTGAGAACAGAGTAAAGCCCGCTTGCAGAAGCAATCCGCCGATTATGAGGATGGGTGCGAGGCTGTCAGTTACGCTAGCGGCGTGCATTCGTGTGTATAAATCGGGCATCCTCAAAGCGCCAATGCCACCGATTACCACGAAGGCGCTGCCGGTTATGAGCAATACCCAGGACAGAATTTGAACGATCAACTCAAACATCCTTGGGCCGCTCCACTTTTGGGGCTTTATCCCTAAAAAATTCAAGTACAGCGAGGATGCCAATAAAGTTAATGAGCGCGTAGGCGAGCGCTAAGTCTAGGAAATCGGGGCGGCCCATCATGAAGGCCATAACAGCGAGTAATAAAACCGTTTTGGTGCCAAACATGTTTACAGCCAGTATGCGATCGTAATGCGATGGCCCCAATATGGCGCGAGCCAAAGCCAGCGCCATCGTGACCGCTATCGCGGCTGCGACAACCACAAAGATCATGAGGATCTCCTGAGAGTGGTGACTTTACTCGCCATTTCGCCGCTCAGTAAGGCTTTGGCGCCCTCGTCGGTTAGGGTGTGTACTTTGAGTTTTCCGTCGTAGACATCCAGTGTAAGCGTGCCCGGTGTTAGGGTAATTGAATTGCCGAGCATGACTTGGTCGAAATTGTGTCGCGATGGAGATTCGATGGTGATCGTACGAGGGCTTATGGGTAGATTCGGGTGCAATACCACGCGCGCGACCTCGATACTCGAACTCCAAATCTCTTTACCCAGCCAGAGCCAAAATCGCACTAGGCGCCAACTGAAGTGCAGTGGGTAGGTTTCCTCGTCAAAGAAGCGCATGCGCCGGATCAGCATGATTGTAATTGCGCAGGAAAAGGCGCCTAGCGCAAGAAGTAAAGGCTTATATAAGCCAGACCAAACCAACCAAGTTGCGGCTAATAATAGGCTTAAGGACACCGTCCGAGCCAATGTCGGAGTACGTTCGAAATTCATGGCTAATGTGGGTTCCGGTCTCGGCTGAGCATCCGGTAACGGGGGCAAGAGCGCTCTGAGCGAAATGCATCAAGAGAAGCACGCTCAATAGGATACATACGTTCGTTTTTTCTCACTTGTGTCGCCATTGGCACTACCCTAAAACCACCTAGGTGCTGAAAGCAAAGTTCGTGATGAATACGTCTACGCGAGAGTGAGCAGATCACACTTGCGAGACTTAGTATAGGGAAGCCGCCGCGAAAGGAAAGGATTTCCGGACTTTTTCGCGGCGTTTACAGTCGGTTTTGTGTCTAGATAGGTGTTTCGCTGATACCGCCGTCTACAACAACACTTGACCCGGTCATGTAGCGCCCCGCCTTATTGCTGGCGAGCAGCAACAAGGGAACGTTTAAGTCGTCAAATTGGCCCAGTTCGCGCATCGGAATGCCTTTGACATAGCGTTCACCGGACTCTGTGGCAAAGTACTCTCTGTTGATGTCCGTCAGGAACCAGCCAGGGCACAACGAATTCACTCTGATTTTGTGACGACAAAGCTCTATTGACATGCTCTTGGTCAGTTGCATCACCCCTGCCTTCGAGACGTTATAAGCGACTTTCATCGCGCCTGTGTTGAAGCCGTAGATGGAGGCGATGTTGATTATACTGCCGAAGGTCTCGGTTCGAACCATTAAGCGCGCCGCCTCACGAGCGACACGCCACGCACCGTCGAGGTTTGTTTGCATTTGCCAGGACCAATCTTCCTCTTCGGTATTAAGGAATTTCTTAGGGTCGTCGCCCACGCCGGCGTTGTTAACCAAAATATCAAGGCGCTTCTCGGTTGCATAAATGTCGGCAAAGGCAGCGGTGACGCTGTCGTTTGATGTCACATCAAGTTCGATTGATCTGGCATGACCGCCATCCGCTTTGATTAAGTTGATTTGCTCTTGCAGCTTATCGGTTCGTCGGGCCGCCAAGACCACGTGGGCCCCGTGTTCGGCTAGCACTTTTGCAAAATGCGCACCCAATCCACCTGAGGCGCCAGTAATAAGCGCAATTTTTCCCTCGATACCGAACATCATGTGCCTCCTTTGTTCTTGGTATAGTCAGTCTAACCTAATCGGGGCGAGGTGTGCTGTCGCATTAGGGGGCGAGTACCACTTGTTAAATGTTAACCAATTTTTTGATTGGACATTAACATTGCTCCTTATTAAACTTCGCGCTTTTATTGTTTGGGTAATTTCATCATGGTGCTGCCGTTTGGGAAGCGACTTTGGCCTTCTGTCTTAGTGATCAGTCTACTGAATACAGCTGTCTGGGCTGATGCTCGACAGGCCGTTTCAGACGAGTTAGAGGAGACGGTCGTTTTGGCAAAGCGCGTTGCTAACGACACAACGGCAACGAGTGCGTCGACTCTAGCAACCAAATTACGCTTCGACCCCAGAGTAGAGGCGCAATCTCGTGGAGTACCAGAGGGTCAGGCGGATATTACGATTCGTGGCGCTTTGTTTGAAAACACGGGGCTCAATTTGGGAGCGGTCACAATCTTGGATCCCCAAACGGGCCACTACACGCTCGAGCTACCTATTGCGCCAGCCTTCTTGACGGAAGCACGCATCGCGACCGGTAAAGACAATGCATACGCGTCCTTGAATGCCACTGTGGGCTCTGTTCAGTATGCGCTTCGAGAGATTGAGACGAAAGCCGAATTTTCGCTTGCTCTAGGTACTGACGGTCTCAACTATCAAAACATAAACCTAGCGAAGCGCCAGCCCCTATCGGATGGAAGCTCCTTGGCTTTGGGGCTTGCTGCGATGCGCTCCGAGGCTGATGGCACAGTCGAGAATGGCGATCATCAAATGGCGCGTTATAATTTAGTGGTGCAAAGGAAATCGGAGCAGTCGCAAACCGATTTGGTCCTCGCTAAAACCAACAAATTTCACGCCTGGCCGGGCATGTATACGGGGTTTGCCTCGCTTCCAGAGACCGATGACCTCAAGGTCGAGTTTCTAAGTTTGAGTCACAAGACCCGGTTGACTCAGGGCGAACTTGAATTGACAGCGTACTCGCGAGCGGTTTTGGATGATTACGACTTTGATCGGCGGACTCAGGAATCAGGAGGTGCGGGCTCTTTTGATCACAAGACTCGCATATGGGGTCTTGGTGTAAGTGGATCCAATACCATTAACGCAGCGAGCCTCGATTATGCACTTCAATATCAGTCGGATGAGTTGGTGTACTCGACAGACTTAATATCCGGCGATTTCAATACCAGAAGCTACGTGTCGGTGCGTTTACTACCGAGTTGGCGTCTCGATTTGAATTCGGGCGCTCTGATGGTGGGCGCCGGTATCGCCTACGACTATACCAATCGTGATTCGGATGAATTTAGTCCCCTTATCAAGCTAGAGTGGCAACCCTTGGCTGCGCCTATGAGGGTTCGCTTAGACTACCTGGGTGCGACACAAGTTGCGGGTTATACGGCTTTAAAATCAGCACCCTCTGGTTTGTTTGGGGGCAATGCGTCGCTGGGCCGTGAAAAATCTAAACAATGGTCGCTTTCGATTGAGCGGGATTTGACTGATGGTGCGCTTTCAGCAAGCTTTTTCGCGAGGCGTGATAAGGATGCGGTGGATTGGACGTACGACCGATCTCGCCCCTTTACTCGACAAGCAAACTCGGTTGATCTGGATGTGCAGGGTGTTGAGCTCCTCTGGGATCAAGAGTGGGGTAAGATCAGTAGCGTTCTCGGCGCCACTTTCATTGATAAGAAGTCTGACTATTCGGCGACAAACGTTGACGCGAGCTATTATGCTCTCAACTACGCGAAACAGCGATTCACCGCGGCGGTGAGGTGGCGTTTAAGTGCGGGTTGGATCGTGCGCTGGGATAACGAGTATCGTGAGCAGGCTAAAAACCCCTTGCGGAGCTCTTCTGATACGGCTTATCGATCGTCGTTCTCCATTGCCTGGACTCCGGACTCTAGGCAGTCATATCGGCTTATCGTGGACAATTTGACCGATGATGATTTTGAGCCCTTCCCTGGGTCCCCCGCGGTCGGTAGAGCGACGAGTTTGCAGGCTACCTGGAGTCTGTTTTGAGGTGTCGTTTGTTGCCGCGGAGTCGGTGCGGTCTTGGGTCTGGCAGCACTCCGACGCTAGCACTCCACCTCGATGTAGCTATTCGATGTGGAAACCGCAACACGACCAAGGGGTCAGAGTTACTCCGACCCCGACAGTCGAATGCCATCCCCCGTTAACTGCGCAGAACTCGCCTGTTTAGAGCCCTGTCTTCTGCATTAATCTGTCATCGTAAAATAATGTTAATGGATGTCGTTGTCACTCGGTAAAAA
>JAUHWV010000103.1 GCA_030427335.1 Gammaproteobacteria bacterium
CAGACCGTTGGTTGCGCCTTCGTCTGACACGATCGTATTTGCAGGCATTCGGTTGGTGAGTATCTTGCCTAGCTCAAGCGCGTTGATCGCGCCTTCTTCAAGCTCGTGGTACTGCCGTTCTTGCAGAACGGCTACCGCTTCGCTTGCATTTACCGCGTCTGTGAGTCGCGATAGCGCATCCAAAGCGTCGGTAGAAACGTCCGCTAACTCTACGATATTGGCGCCTTCAGGAGACAGCCAGCTGGGCTTATTGGGGTAAGCAAAAAACGACACGGGTGGTTTGGTGCCGATGAAAATAAGGTGTTTGAACTCGGCTATGTAAGCCTGCGCCTGTTCTCCAAAGTACGGCAAACGCTCTACCGGAACACGCCCTGTACCTCTTTCTCGTCGAGCATAAAATGTTTCACTTATTAGGCGGCATCCCGTCGCGGCGACGATTTTTCCCGCAAACTCAAGTTCGGATGCGCGTAGCGCGCGACCACCCAGCATAATTGCACACGACT
Organism: Gammaproteobacteria bacterium; assembly: GCA_030427335.1. Taxonomy (GTDB): domain Bacteria; phylum Pseudomonadota; class Gammaproteobacteria; order Pseudomonadales; family Halieaceae; genus Aequoribacter. Next base: position 504 of record JAUHWV010000103.1, read on the forward strand.
CTCCCGAACGCAGAGCCTCGGCAGCGCGAGCCAGGGTCTCGTTGTCACATTTTGGTGCTGGAGCGAGCGTGGGCGCGGTAATTGAGGTCGCTTCAAGATCAGTCCAGGCGTGATCGGCAGGGGCAATAAATGAGGTGACGCGTCCGGGATACACCTGCGATTGAGTCCATGCCTCGATTCCTACCTCTGCTAGGTGCGATGGGCTAGTTGAGGTCCCAATCCACGAGCTTACCGGGCTTGCAAAACCTTCGATGTCCGCTGTGAGCGGAGCATCGTACTGTAGGTGATATGTGGCGTGATCGCCGATCATATTGAGCACGGGAGAGTAGGCTCGGCGCGCATTGTGTAAGTTGGAGCTGGCGTTTGCAAAGCCTGGGCCCAAGTGCAGTAGGGTTAAGGCGGGTTTATCTGCCATTCGACCGTAGCCATCCGCTGCACCTGACACAACCCCTTCATATAGGCACAGTACGGCGCGTATCTTGGGTTGTTTATCGATAGCGGCGACGAGCTGCATCTCTGATGTGCCCGGATTCGCGAGACAGAGTTCAACGCCGGCCTCCGCAAGGTTATTGATTAAGTTTTCGGCACCGTTCACTTTGGGCTCCCATCACATTATTAGTGGATAACGCATTAAAGTATATCGGCTGGGTCCAAACAAGACTGTCGGGCAAATGACAGTTTGATTTAAAGGTGTTAGGTAATATGCAGTAATCCTAAAAAATAGAGGCCAATTCCGATGAGCTTTCGATCCAGTTCTGTAACACATGGACCACTTGCAGCAGGCGTGCGCGCGCTTTATCGAGCGAGTGGTGTAAAAGGGTCCGATTTCGGTAAACCCATTATTGCCGTGGCCAATAGTTTTACCGAATTTGTTCCCGGTCACGTGCATCTCAATGGGGTGGGACGTATTGTATGCGATGCCATTTGGGAGGCCGGCGGCATTCCGCGTGAATTCAATACCATCGCAGTGGACGATGGAATCGCAATGGGCCATGACGGTATGCTGTATTCCCTTCCTTCCAGAGATCTCATCGCTGACAGCATTGAATATATGGTGAACGCCCACAAAGCCGACGCGCTCATTTGTATTTCTAACTGCGACAAAATCACCCCGGGAATGTTGATGGCGGGCATGCGTTTAAATATTCCCGTGATCTACGTGTCTGGTGGGCCGATGGAGGCCGGTCGCATTAAAGTAAAGGGTGAGACCAAACGAATGGATGCCACCGATTCGGTCATTGCGGCTCTGGACATAACTCACCTAGATGGTCAGGTACAGGCGGTGGAAGAAAATGCCTGCCCGACCTGCGGTTCGTGTGCGGGTATGTTTACGGCAAACTCAATGAATTGTCTGGCTGAAGCTTTGGGGCTTGCGCTGCCCGGCAATGGCTCGATGCTTGCGACCCACGTGAATCGTAAGCGTTTATTTACGGACGCAGGTGCACGCATAGTCGAGCTGGCGAATCGTTACTATCTAGACAAAGACGATAGTCTGTTACCCCGCAACATAGCAACACGGGGCGCTTTTACTAACGCAATGGCTATGGATATTGCCATGGGGGGATCGACCAACACGATTTTGCATTTGCTTGCGATAGCGCACGAGGCCGAGGTGGATTTCACCATGGCGGATATTGATGCGCTGTCAAAAGAGATTCCCTACTTGTGTAAAGTATCACCTGCGACGTCTGATTATTTCATGGAAGATGTGCACAGAGCGGGCGGTGTTATCGGTATTCTTGGCGAGCTTGATCGCGCGGGGAAGCTGGATACTTCGGTAAAGCACCTAGCAGACCTCAATGGGAACTTGAGCTCGGTGCTCGCGACTTGGGATATCAAGAGAACCGATGACGAAGCGGTCTTAAATTGGTACCGAGCCGATGCCTCGGGCAAGACGGGCACGCCGGCTTATTCGCACGACACGCTGGGCAATCTGGATCTTGATCGGAGCAAGGGGTGTTTGCGCGACATCAACCATGCTCACAGTCAGGAGGGTGGCCTTGCCGTATTGATAGGCAACATAGCGGAAAAGGGCTGTATTGTTAAGTCGGCCGCGGTTCCTGAGCATATGATGGTATTCGAAGGGCGCGCTCGCGTCTTTGATGATCAAGATGTACTTATTAAGGCCTTGATGTCAGATCAAATAACGCATGGTGACGTAATCGTTATTCGCTACGAGGGGCCAAAAGGTGGGCCCGGTATGCAAGAGATGTTGATGCCCACGATTACCCTCAAGGGCAAGGGTTTGGCTAATAGCTGTGCCCTTATTACGGATGGGCGGTTCTCGGGAGCGACATCTGGGTTGTCGATTGGTCATATTTCTCCTGAGGCGGCGGCGGGCGGCGCTCTGGCTTTGGTAGAAGAGGGTGATATGATCCGAATCGATATTCCGAGTCGGCGTATCGATGCCTTGGTCGACCCAAGCGATCTTCTGGTGCGAAAGCAGAAAATGGAACAATCTCCATCACCTTACCGCCCGGCGAGTGCCCGTGCCCGTGCCCGTGCGGTAACGAAAACATTGAGAGGCTATGCGGCATTTGCCGCCTCAGCGGATTTGGGCGGTGTAAAAATAGTGCCCGAGTAAAGAGAGTACCAATCGGGCTCGCTTGGCAAGAAAGGCGAGCTCGTGACTCGTGAGAACGCTTTCTCGTCCGGGGTGTTGATAAAAATAAAAGAAGAGGCAGCGCATGTTTTCCAGACGACAATTAATCAAGAGTTTGAGCTCAGTGCCGGTTCTGGGCTCGATTTTAGGTGCAGGAGCCAGTGATTTCGATGATTCGTTCGCGCATATTTTGTGCACAAGTTCGCACGATACTATCGCAGTCACGCTCTCGACTACTGGAGCACACATAGCGCTCGATTTGTTGGTCTCTGGTATCAAGTGCCCTGGCGAAAAAATGGATTCAAAGGGGCATCACTGGCGATTCTCAATCTCGGGTCTAGAAAGTGACAAAGAGCATTCCTTGGCGGTGCATTCCGACGGGACTCAATTGGGTGATCCTTGGCCTTTGCGCACCTTTCCGGCCCCTGATGCGCAACCCCAACGTTTTAAACTGCTGAGCTATACCTGCGCGGGAGGGGGTGATGGATTTGGTTTTGCCGGGCGTGAATTCTTCAAGCCTCTTGCCTTCCGGCGTGCTTTGTTTCGAGAGGCGCTAAAGCAAAAGCCCGACGCTGCGCTTGCAATTGGTGATCATATTTATTGGGATCTCCGGGGCAAGGGTGTGCCGCAGATCGGGCGCAAGAAACCCTGGCTTAAATGGTTGATTGGTCATTATTTGACTTGGAAGTTCGGTGAGTTTGATCGAGAGCAGCCCGTGTTGGGCAAAGACAATGAAGAAATTTTAAAAGCGATTGGTCGCGAGCAGATAGCTAAACTCTATGGTACCCAGTTTCGATCGGTCCCAATGTTTTTTATTGGTGATGATCACGATTATTTTGAAAATGATGATGCAGAGATAGAACTGGTGACATTCCCGCCCGATGACTTCAGTAAGAATGCGGCGAGGGCGATGGCCGATTTATTCTATCCTCCTCTCATTCAAACACCTGCACCTACGCAATCTCGTATGGCTGGACGTTTACGGTTCGGTCGTTTATTCGATGGGGTTTTGTTGGACTGCGCGGGTGGTTTATCGCTTGGTAATGATGCGCGTCTCGTTCCGTCGTCTATTGAAACATGGGCTCTGGACCTTTTGAAGACAACCAACGCTCAATACACAGCGCTCGTGCCTTCTCACCCATTTGGGTATACCGCCGGTAAATGGCGCGAGTGGTATCCTGATGTGGTGGCGGACGTAGGGCAAGACGTGGCGATGAACGAAATCATGGGAGCCGTCACGGGGCAGCTCGGTGTCAGCGCGGAAAAATATTTGTGGCAATCGGGTTGGTGGGATCAGCATCAACGTTTTATTGAGGTCATGCGAGATTTAGAAGGAGACAGGCTGATTATATCCGGTGACATTCACGCTCTTGGTGCAGTCGAAATTACCGGGAGTGGTAACACGGATTTGACTGCTCGACCTCTGCTGTCGGTCTTATCGGGGCCTGTTAGTTCATCCGATGCGACCTGGCCATCTGCCGCGCGCGGTGTTGGTGCGTCTACGCCGGCGTGGATGAATGTGCGTGAGCTTGCACCAGCGCGGGAAGTAAACGGATTTGCGATCTTTACGTTTGAAGAAGAGGGGGCACAAATGCAGCTTTTTGACTGCGGTGGCTTCGATCGTTCAATTGATGAGGCCGGGGGCGTGCAATCCGTTAAAACGATCAATTTGACAAGTTAGCCGCACAAGGAAATGAGCTGGTTCTTGAATTAGGTCTGTTCTTAGGGCGCGTACTAAATGTCCGAAAGGAGCTTGTCCCGTACTTGTGAGAGAGACCCTCTGAATACAATGCGATCGGCTTTATTGCTCAACTGATATTCGTACATGGGATCATAGTAGTCCTCGAGAAGCATTCGTATCCATGATCGGTGTGCGCTTGAATCGCCCTTTAAGTGCTGTTTGAGTGCGGCATCCAGCATGCTTCTGAGTTGTTTGTGGCGTTGCCCTCCGAGCCTCTTGGCGATGTCATCGGCAGATTGAGTTAGGCTCTTGCTAAATGCATCAAACGCGGCATCGGGGTTGTTAAGCGCGGTGATCCATTCCCCGTGGTTCTTCAAAATATAATTTTGGAACGAGTGCTCGATTCTAAAATCGATGCTCTCCTCCACCAAAATAAGTGGAGCGATCCGCATTTTTTCATGTAGTTTGGGGGGGAGGCTGCAACGACCAATGAGCTTGCTTTCATCCTCGAGCAGCAGTGTTCCCTGGCGTTCGTGGGTGTTTTTGATTACGGCGCTCGCTAAGGCCATTTCAAAACCAATTTGAGTCGGTTGAGGGCTGACTCGCCGGCCAAACGCGCTTCCTCTGTGATGGGCAAGACCTTCAAGATCGATGGGGATAAAGGGACTGCGCTTTAGATCTATGTTGTGTAGGAGTTCGGTTTTAGCGCATCCCGTTTTTCCGCCGAGTACGACGAGTTCTCGGCCGGCAATAATATTTTCTAAGGTCTCGCTGAGCCAGGAGCGAAGCTGCTTGTAGCCTCCGCTGAGTATGGGTACCTCAATTCCTGCGTCGGAAAGCCACGATTGAACTGTCTGCGAGCGTAAGCCACCGCGGAAACAGTAGAGGATCGCGTGTGGGTGCTGATTGATCGCCTCTTGCCATGCCTCCAGCCGTTCGTTTTTGGTTCTGCCCGAGACTAATTGGTGTCCCAGTCTAATGGCGGCTTCTTGGCCCTCTTTTTTATAGCACGTGCCCACTTTTGCGCGCTCTTGATCGGTCATCAGCGGCAGGTTGATCGCGTTGGGCGGGGCTCCCTTGGTAAATTCGATCGGTGCACGCAGGTCGATCAAGGGAATATCCTTGAGGATTAAATTCAGCCGGTCCGTTACAGGTTCTTGCACTGTTTAACGCACCGTAATCATGCTTTGTGCCTCAGAAGCTTTATGCAGGTGACCGATCGGCTCATTCATTAAACCGGCGTTTTTAAGCACTTTGCGAACAGATGGCACCGCTGCGGCCTCAACGCTCACGAGCAGTCCTCCACTGGTCTGCGGATCGCAGATGATCGCCTTTTGATAGTCACTTAAGTTTGAGAGTTTGTCTTTGAATGCCTGATAGTTTCGATTTGTGCCACCAGGTATGCAGCTCTGGGCAATGTAGTAGTCGACGTTGTTCAACAGGGGCAGGGCGCTGCTGTCGATAGATGCCGCTAAATTGGCTCCTTTACATATTTCGCTGAGGTGACCAGCGAGCCCGAATCCTGTTACGTCGGTAATGGCATTGACTCCCTCCATGGTGCCGAGTAACGCCCCAATTTCATTCAAGGTACACATGACGTCCACGGCTCGACCACGATCCTCGTTGAGTAATTTGCCCTGTTTCTCGGCGGTGGTGAGCAAGCCAATACCCAGCGGCTTAGTTAAAAATAGCTGGTCGCCGGCCTCAGCGCTTGCGTTGCGCTTAAGTTGTTCCTTCCGTGCTATCCCTGTGACGGCGAGTCCAAAAATGGGTTCTGGAGCATCGATACTGTGACCGCCCGCTAAGGGTATGCCCGCCGCACTGCAGACAGAGCGTCCGCCGGCAATGACTTCCGCCGCAATTTCGGGGGGGAGCAGATTGATCGGCCAGCCGAGAATGGCGATGGCCATCAGCGGTTTGCCGCCCATAGCATAAATATCGCTTATGGCGTTGGTCGCGGCTACTCGCCCGAAATCAAAAGGATCGTCGACGATGGGCATAAAGAAATCTGTGGTGCTTAGAATAACGCGGCCATCTTCAATGTCGATCGCTGCCGCGTCATCGCTTTGGTCATTACCAACGAGCAGCAGAGGATGAGGCTGGGAAGACGGTCCGCTCAGGCTGGGCTGGAGTATTTTGGCCAGCACATCGGGCGCTATCTTGCAGCCGCAACCGGCACCGTGGCTGTATTGCGTGAGTCTAATCGAAGGGTCCATGAAGTTTCTCAGTGCTATTTACGCAAGATCATACCGTGAAAGTGGTTTCAATGCTTGATGTGAGGGCGTTTTGGATTAAAGGTCGGTGTAATCAAGTAGGCATAATCTATGATATTATTTGAAACTAGTTAATAAATCGCCTCCGATATATTCTTCGGGGCAATAAGGACCCAGAATGAGTTTAGCTAGCCACCTTTCACTTGTAGTCAGAGCATTTACTACATTTATTGTTTCAGCGTCCCTGGTGGCCTGTGGCGGTGGCGGTGGTGGTGGCGCTGGCGGTGGTTTTCTGCCGGACAACAGCGACAGTAGCCCAGCGCCGTCCTACACGATTGCTATCAGGCCCAGTGTGACGCCAGCCGTGGTTTCGCTGGGATCGCCTCTTGGTCTAGATGTTCAGGTTTTGGATAAAGATGGTACTCCAATTCAAGGTGCTATCGTTGATATGACCGCATCTCTAGGAGCCTTGGATTTTAATTCAAATATCACGAGCGAGGGGGCGAATTCGGATACCGCGCCATTTATTTTGACCTACGCTGGTGTCTCCGGTTCGGGCACGATAACGGCACAATATGAGTCGGCATCTGGAGAGATTTATGCACAAACACTGACGGTCTTAGTTACATCGCCCGAAGCGCCCACGATCTCATTTAGTGGTCTCTCAGGTTCCGCCTCACCGAAAACCATTACAGTTACAGTCATACCAAATGATTACGTCAGCGGAGATTATAAAATCGCTGCTGACACTACCATTATTACCTTGTCGACCGATTTGGGTGAAATCGTGGGAAATAGGCGGCAAGTGCTCATCACTAATGATCAAGGAACACCGCAAGATACACGGGACGATACGCTCGAAGCGAGTTTTACCCTGCTGAGTGACGGAGCAAGTGGCTCGGGAACGGTGACGGCGAGCTTGACCG
>JAUHWV010000104.1 GCA_030427335.1 Gammaproteobacteria bacterium
ACTTGGATCCACTCTTGGTTTGTATAGCGACGATCCAGTTCTTTAAACACGATGGTCAACAGGGCCTCGTGCTCCGCCTCGCCGCGCATGTTTTCGTTCCCGTTGACGTCTTGATGTCCGATGCGTGTCGTGACTGCGCGAAAGTCGTCGCTGGTGATGTCTTGAATCTGACGCTGCAGATCTGCGGCTATTGCCTCTGTGCGCTCGAGCGGAGTGCCCGCGGGTGCGCTCAGTTTTACGAACAGTAAGCGTGCGTCCGCTTGCGGAAACTGTACAAAATTCACTCGCGGTTGGATAACCCCAATCACAAAGAATAGGGCAGCGAAGGCTGCGCCGATCACGAGGCCCCGATGGTCTAAACAGGCTCGCAGGGCGACTCGATAGCGGTCCTCTAAACCGTGTAACCATGCGCGTTTTTCTGCCTTCGCGCTGGCCCGCACAGACGACATGTGGGCGGGCAAAATAAAGAACGATTCCAACAGCGAAAACAGTAATACCATGACAACCATCGCGGGGATTTGCCACATCACCTTACCTGGGATACCACCCATTGCGACAATAGGGCCGAAGGCCAAAGCAGTTGTGATTGCGGCGGCCATCACAGGCTTCACCATCTCTTGTGTTCCGACTACCGCGGCGTCGATGGGGTTGAGCCCCCGTTCACGGTGGGAGACGATGTTTTCGGAAACGACTACGGCGTCATCGACTACCATGCCTAGAACAATCACGAGCCCGGTGAGCGTGAATAAGTTAAAGGTCATACCGAGCGGTAACAGTAAGATGATGGATCCGCAGAAGACAACCGGAATGCCGATCAAGACCCAAAGTGCGGCGGATTTCCGCATGAAGGCCAGCAGAATTAGGGCGACGATCACGGCGCCCATAAGGCCGTTAGTGGCCATGACCTCGAGGCGGTTACGCGTAAAAAAAGTGATGTCGTTAACGTATTCGTAGCTCACGCTCGGGGGTATGGGTGTTGCGTCCATCAGCTCTCGAATAGCATCCACTGCCTCAATCGCGTCACCGCCTTCGCGTTTACGAACGATAAGCGATAACCCCTGTTGCGCGTTGGTATGCACAATCAGACCCGTGTCTTCGCGCGCGGATTCGATCCGAGCGATATCGCGAGCGCGAACTAAGCCTTCGTGGCTGGCGGCAACGACGGTATCGCCCACTTCGAGTGGATCGTCATAACGGCTCCATACGATCACTTGGCTGCGCTGATCTGATGCTTCAAGTGTAGCGCCGGTGGTGGAGACATTTCGCGCCTGGATGGCATTAACCACATCCATGAGTGTGACCCCGTGCGATTCTGCAAGCATTGGGTCTACTAGAACGCGCACTTCGGGGTCTTGCAGCCCTACGATCGTCACTCGGGAGATGCCGGGCAGGCGCTCAATACGTGTTTCTAAGTCTTCCGCCAAAGGCACGAGATCGTCCATAGGGCCGGCCAGTGCGATCTCAATAATGGCCGATTTCCCTGGGTTTAAGCGAACTAGGGTGGGCGCCTCTTCCATCTCGGGGGGGAAGTCGGATATACCGTCTAAAGCGTCGCGTAGGTCCTGGATGGCTGTTAACACCTGAGCCTCGCTACTGTCCATATACAGCTCGACGGTCGTGACCGAGACGCTGTCGGAAATCGTAGTGTAGTACTCGTCGATTCCGTCGACGTCTTCGATCGCTTCTTCGATGGGTATGGTGAGTTTCGTTTCGACATCGCGCGCTGAGGCACCTGGGAGTTGCGCCGTAATGAGCACGCGGGGCATATCTACACTGGGCAAATACTCGCGAGAGATGAACGGGGAAAGGTAAAAGGCCAATATGATCGTTGCTATCGCTAAGACGTTAACAAGCAGATGGCGCTCAACGAAAAAGCGTATCATCTGTCTTCTCCGGTCATCCCCTTGGCTTTGACTTCGACAAGGGCTCCGTCGCGCAAAGCAAAGTGACCCTCGATTACAACCTGATCCCCAAGGTTAATTCCTTCATGGATAACGACGCGCTCTGCATTGCTGCGCCCCGTTGTGATTTGTCTTTCGGTCGCAATACCATCACGTACTGTGTACGCAACCATGCGCCCGTCGCGGCGCAATACGGCGCTGGTGGGTATGGTGAGCTCGGCCTTATCCGAACCCGCCCCCCAGTTTACGGTGGCGATCAAGCCATCGCGCAAACGTGCCAGCGGGCCGGTATCCAACACCAATTCCACAGGGAAAGTGCCGCCACTCGCATCTTTAATGCTGCCGACGCTGCTGACTTTCGCAGGCAGTTCCAACCCGCCCAGGTCGGGTAATATGATTTGCGCCGTTTCGCCCGAGGCAATGCGGCTTATATCCGTGCTGCTCACGCCGGTGATGATTCGTGCTTTCGAGAAGTCTGATATGACAGCAACCGGTGTTCCTGTGCTTACGTAATCGCCCACTTGAACGTATACCGCTTCGATCTTTCCCGAAAATGGCGATTTGGTATTGACGTCTTCAGCCTGCCGCTGGGCATCTTCTAGAGCCGCGGCCGTTACGTCAAGCTGAGCTTGCGCTCGCTGCAAATCGAACCGTCGGTCGTCTACGACATCCTGACTGATCGCTCCTTTAGCCAGAAGGCTTAGGCTGCGCTCCAGATCTTGCTCTGCGTCTGCGACATTGACACGCTGGGCAGCAAGCGTGGCTTTTGCACTGCGTAGCGCTGCGTTAACGCGACGGGGATCTACACTGATCAGGTTTTCTTCCTGCGCCGCAAAATAACCGGGTTCTACGTGTCGCTCTCGCACTCGCCCCGGGATTTCTGCCGATACGGTTGCTGTACGCCAAGCTCGAATGACTCCGGTTGTGCTGCGTCTCTCTGTTAGCGTCACTTCCATTGCTGGGGCCACGCTGACTCGAAGGCGGCCTCCAAGATCACCTTCTTGTGCGCCAACAGAGGGTGCTATCAATAAAGCCCAAGAGAGCACCAAGCCATACGGTCCGAGAGAGTTCGCCGTGGAGTTGAGACCGCGCATACGTGTTTTCCTTTTTACTTAATCCAAAGACGCTAGCATCTTGTTATTTGTTTGCTTCCCCAGAGTCGCTAGCGCCAATCGGGCTGTGCCTGATCTCCGCTTCGCCAGCCACTGGTCTGAAGCGACCATAACCCGCGTTTAAGACCGTTTGGGATTGAGCGTTGGTGCCACACCCGATATCAAAAGACGAGCTTAATCTGTCTTGTTGCTCTTTGGAAATCATTATGGAACAATCATTCCAGAAATCAACCCATTCGGGTAATAAGAAATTTAGACTCTCCCATAAGTGTTGTGAAATCAGCTCATTGCGGGATTAAGACAAAGCGTTCTATTCAGGAGTTAACCGTCATTGTGCCGAGACCGCGAACCCAATCCAGAGAGCAACTGGTAGACAGTGCGATGGCCGTCTTTTGGAAGAGCGGATATTTTGCGACCAGCATGGAAGACCTTGTATCGGCAACGGGTGTGAGCCGTGGCGGAATCTATACCGATTTTGGCGGAAAAGAGGCTCTGTTTTTGGCAAGTTTGAGTGCGTATCGAGAGCGATTCGCTGCACCAGCCATTGCCATTTTGTTGGGTAAGGCCTCTGGTACGCATGAGCGTCAGAGTGGGCCACCGAGTACTGATGATACTTTAGTCGAGGGCGTGTCTACCACGGGCCTTGCTGCGATCGACGCTTATTTCGACTTTTTCATCCAGCTGCATCGCCGCCGCGGTATGCCTGGCCCAGGGTGCTTTTGCGGCAACGTCATGGCGGAGCTCGCATCTCATGATGTTCGAGTCCGCGACGTGATCATTGATCACATGCGAGAACTACAGAGCGCATTTCTGCATGCCTTGTTGAAGGAAGTCGATCAGCGGGGGTGCACAATTGCACAGATGGAGCTTGAATCAATGGCCCACTTTTTGGCCACAGCAAGCCAAGGGCTCTGGGCTCGAGCACGAAGCTTAACGGAAGTAGCGGAATTGACCCGATACAAACAGACTCTCATGGCCCTTCTTGCCAGCCACTTGGATCGCTGCGCTTTAGATCAATCCAATAACCCTGCAGCTGTGGACCCCGCCTCTGGGCGGCGCTAGGGTGGTTTGTATTCGGTGTAGCGGAACTGACGTCGCACGTTTTTCTAGAAAACCGATGCTTTTAGGTAAAGGAACACATGATGGATGACCGCACACACAAGTTGCTCCATGAACCGCCGCTCGGCTTGCTGGTATCGATGGCGACACCCAACTCGATTGCCTTTTTGATCCAGGCGGGCGTCAGCTTGACCGAGGTCTGGTTTATCGGAAAGCTGGGGCTTACGCCGCTTGCGGCTATCGCTTTGGTTTTCCCGCTTCTGATGCTGAATCAAGCACTGTCTGGCGGTGCCTTGGGCGGTGCCGTTGCCTCATCCATTTCAAGAGCTATGGGCGCGGGTGATGTTGATCGCGCTGAGCGTTTGATCTGGCATGCCTTGGCCACTGCCGTATTGGGTGCGCTTGTGTTGCTCGTTATTTTCTTGTTGATAGGTGAACATTTTTTAGTCTTCCTCGGGGGTAAGGGCGAGAGCCTCGAAGAAGCAGTGGCGTATTGTTTAGTCTTATTCCCGGGTGCCATCTTGATCTGGCTGATGGGGGTGCTTGGCGCCATCTTCAGGGGTACGGGCGAGATGCTGTTTCCGGCCAAGATGATGATTCTGAGTGCCTGTATTCAGGTTCCCTTGTCGGCCATTTTGATACTGGGGGCTTTTGGGATTGAATCTATTGGTATTGTGGGGGCGGCGGTATCTGCCGTGGTTGCCTCAGGCATCGTAAGTGGTTTGTTGGTTTGGAATATGGCTAAGGGTCGCCTACCGATTCGACTCCGAAGGGTTCGCCCTAAATTCGAACGCGCACTTTTTAACGATATTTTGGGCGTTGCGCTACCGGCGTCTTTGTCGCCTTTGCTGACCGTTACGAATATTTTGATACTCACAGCCATTGTTGCTCGTTTTGGTGAAACGGCACTTGCCGGCTACGGCATTGGATCCAGAATTGAGTTTTTGTTGATACCTCTAATCTTCGGCTTGGGCGCGGCTATGACGGCCCTGGTTGGTCTGAGTGTCGGAGCCGGTGATATTGCCAGGGCAGAGCACATCGGTCGGATCGGTGGCGTGCTGGCGATGTGTGTTGCCGGTGCGATTGGCATGGGTCTTGCGCTGTCTGCAGAGGTTTGGATCCCCTTGTTTTCGTCTGATCCCGAAACCATGGATGCGGCGCGGTTATACATTTACTTCCTTGGCCCCTGCTTTGCTTTTAATGGCTTGGGTTTGTCGTTGTATTTTGCGTGCCAGGGTGCGGGCGCGATGTTCTGGCCCATCTTCGCGACGGTGATACGAATCGTGGTGGCAGCAGTGGGTGCGCTTCTTCTAACCCGAGTAATGGGGTTTGGGTTGTCTGGGGTGTACAGCGCTGCCGCTCTTGCTATGGTGCTCTACGGCGTGATTATCGCAGCGGCCGTCCGCATGGGGGCATGGCGCCCGGCGTCGGCGAAGTAAAAGACAATCCTCGGTGATCCAAGGCTGGGGTCGCCTGCGCCTCGAATTCCCACAGAGCGTGCTTGCATCTCGGAGCCCGTAGCCTATTTCAAGATCATTTTTCGATGCACTTTGCAGCTATCGTACTAGCACCTGAGCCTGTTACTCTTGGTTCATTGCAACCTAATAAGAGAAATAGCTATGTTGATACTGCATGGATTTGCTTACTCAAATTATTACAACATCGTAAAGCACGCCTTACTGGAAAAAGGCGTGTCGTTTAGCGAAAACACCGTCTACACCACGGATCCTCAATTGCGCACGATTAGCCCCGCAGCAAAAGTGCCGGCGATCACCACCGAGCGTGGCGAGCATCTGTCGGAAACGACAGCGATCTTGGAGTATTTGGAAGAGGCCTACCCCGAGCACCCGCTGCTACCAGAAGACCCGATTGCGCGCGCTAAGGTACGCCAGGTCATTAAAGTGCTTGAGTTGTATATCGAGCTCAGTACGAGGCGTCTGCTACCGATTGCCCTGATGGGCGGCGAGCCGAACGTTGATACGATAACGGAGGTAAAAGCGGCGCTCGAGCGGGGCATCGCGGCGTTAAATGACATCTGTAAACCCTCACCGTATTTGTGCGGTGACACTTTAACGTTGGCCGACATTTACTGCCGCTACGCCATGGCGATTCCGCAGCTTGTTGGCCCTAAGGTCTTGGGTATGGATATCGTGGCAGCGGTCAATGGATTGCCGGCTTTGATGGCGAAACTGGCCGAATCCGAAATCAGCCAGAAAATAGACGCAGACATGCGAGCGAATCAGGCCGAATTCATGGCGAAAATTAGCGGCCGATAGGTTAAGCTCTCTGGACGAATCGGTGGGGAGAACAAAGGGGTCGGAGTGTGCACCGACTCCGGACCAGCTGATGTGATATAAGGACGTTCATTTTGATCGTGTGCTACGAATTCGATCAGATATCCCGCTTGTCGATTTTGATTGATCAATACTAAAACCAATAAATGAAAAGGATGACCCTATGACCATAGGTGTAATCGCTACTATCCCCGTTCAAGAAGGAAAAAATGCAGAATTCGAGGCCGCCTTCATGGAACTCGCCGCGCAGGTGCTCGCAAACGAACCCGGCTGTCGCTTTTATGCGCTGAATCGCAGCAAATCCAATCCGCAAATATACAAAGTGTTGGAATCCTATGAGGATCAAGCCGCGCTCGAGGCTCATGGTCAAACGGCCTACTTTAAAGCCGCTAATGTGAAACTGGGTGGTTTGGTAGCGGGCGCGCCTGAGGTTGAGTACATGGATGGTATTGATCAATAGTAAATCTGATCATACATACCTTAGTGCTCTGGCTTTGGCAGAGATCTAGTTTGCTACTCTGTGCGACTATTTGTCGGGTTTGAAGTGTAGAAAATAACGCGGGCTGTGCGCTATAGCCCCACCGGCGCGACAGTTGTCTCGAGTGATCAACAGTAGTATCGGTTTGTATTACTTTAAGTGTAAGGATCGGACGCATGAGTCATACTGTCCGTTGACGTTAGCCAATAGGTTTTGCTCTTTAATAGCTCTGGGTCTCTTGTGACGAGATGATTGAGTTGATATCCGCATCAGACCGTTTTAATAGCAAGTGAGATCTGAGTAGAAATATTGCTTAACCAACCACAAAAAACTCATAGGTCGGATTGAAGCCCGACTGCGTGCCAAGACCAACGATCGTGGCCTGTTCTTCCGATTCCCCTCTTGAATTTCTGGAGGACACCCCGGAGATTCGATCACATCCGGATGATCCTGTTTCCGTTCCCGCTGTCGATCACTTGCTGGACGAGATCATCAGAGAACGCCATGTTTGGGTGCCAATGCGAGACGGGACTCGATTGTCAGCCAATGTCTTTCGACCCGCGGGTGAAGAGGCTGTTCCGGTGACAATGGCGCTTACCGCCTATGACAAAAACAAGGGTCTAGATCTCTACCCTAAGCTTCTGCGCAATGCCTTAGACCCAGACTTTGATCTCGGGCGTTTCTCTGTTAGCCCCTGGGCGGCTTGGGAAGGGCCCGATCCCGCCTACTGGGTGCCATATGGCACATTGACTCGCGTGGATTCGCGATTTCTGAAGGCAAACCTGGAACGGCCTACCCAGTGTCACTTTATTTCGCTCAGGTGAGTTCTGCGCATTGGGTTGGCGCATAAAGTTGAGCCGTGTGCTACC
>JAUHWV010000105.1 GCA_030427335.1 Gammaproteobacteria bacterium
AAAGCGGGCAACACAGCGTGCCCCGTTTCCACAATGCTCTACCTCGGAGCCATCTGCATTAAAAATTCGATAGCGAAAATCGACATCGTTCACGGAGGGTTGATCGAGAATCAACAGCTGATCAAACCCAATGCCGCGATGTCGGTCGCTCCATTCTTGGATTTGCGCGGAGTCAAAGTCGAGGTCTTGTACCCGGCGATCAATGACCATGAAGTCATTGCCGAGGCCATGCATTTTGGTGAATCGAATGCCCATTAAGACTCCGTTATTAGAGACTCGTTGGCGAAGAGCTCTTCAACTGTCTCTCGCTTGCGAACCACGTGCATCCGGTTGCCTTCGACCAGTACCTCGGCAGCACGGCCACGGGTATTGTAGTTTGATGCCATTACAAATCCGTAGGCACCCGCACCGAAGAGCGCCAAGCGATCTCCCGCCTCAATAGCCAGTTCGCGATCCTTGCCTAAAAAGTCACCGGTTTCACAAACGGGGCCAACTACGTTCCAAGGTTTCGCCTTCGCTGCACTAGCCTGGATGGGTCGAATATCCATCCATGCCTGATACAAGGCGGGTCGCAGCATGTCGTTCATCGCGGCATCAACGAGCGCAAAGTTGTGCTTTTCGGTTTCTTTCAGAAAATCAACCTGCATCAGCAACACACCGGCGTTCGCAACGATAGACCGCCCCGGCTCCAGCATCAAGCTGAGCCCGCGGTCCGCCAAAGGCCCCTTGAGTGCGGCAACATAATCGCTAATATCGGGAGGCGTCTCTGATTTGTAGCGCACACCCAAGCCGCCGCCCGCATCCACGTGTTCTAAGGTAATGCCCGCGTCAGCCAGTTTGTCGACTAGCGCGAGTACTCTATCTAGGGCGTCGGCAAACGGCGCGAGCTCTGTGAGCTGCGAGCCAATATGGCAATCAATACCAATTACTCGTAAGCCTGCCGTTTGATGTGCAAGCGTGTAGGTGTCAAAGGCCTCGTCCATGCTGATCCCGAACTTGTTTTCAGCAAGCCCCGTCGAAATGTAGGGGTGCGTCTTCGCGTCCACGTCAGGGTTGACTCGAAGTGATACAGGCGCTTCTAGACCAAGTTCTTGCGCAACCGAGGCCAGTACCTGTAGTTCCGCCACGGATTCCACGTTAAAACAGTGAATACCGGCTTGGAGCGCTGCTCGCATCTCGCTAGGCTTTTTCGCAACACCTGAGAAAACGATTCGATCCGCGGAACCGCCCGCTGCTAAGACGCGCGCCAGTTCCCCACCGCTGACGATATCAAACCCTGCGCCCAGTTTGGCCAGTACCTGGAGAACCGCCAGATTGCTGTTGGCCTTTACCGCATAGCAAATCATGCCTGGGTGGTCCCCTAAGGCGCGGATGTAAGAGGACATCGCCGCTTCAATGGCGGCTCTCGAATAAACGTAAGTCGGTGTGCCTAGCTGATCGCATACGGCTTTGAGCTCAATATCCTCAAGCCATATGGCGCCATCGCGCTCACTAAAAAAAGGGGGTAGGCTCACGTTTCTGTTTCCGCGTTGTCAGGTTCTTGAGGATGCTGCAGGGGGCCCATTTGGCCGCATGCTTGCAGTAAGAGGCTCAGGGAGAAGGCGATCAAAATTCGCTTAATCACGCTCTCGTCTCCAGTCGTGCGAGCGCACGTTCACACGCAGCGGTCACCTGCCTTGGTGCGGTGCCACCAATATGGTCACGCGCTTTGAGCGAGCCCTCGAGGGTTAGTGCCTCGAATACATCGCTTTCAATGCTTGAGTGAAAAGCCTGCAGCTCTTCAAGTGTTAACTCACTCAGATCAATGCGACGCTTGACGCATAAACCCACGGCCGAACCTACCACTTCATGCGCATCTCGGAAAGGCAGGCCTTTGCGAACAAGGTAGTCGGCTAAATCGGTAGCGGTCGCAAAACCTTTCATTGCGGCTTGTCGCATCGACTCTGCATTGGGTTCGATGTTGGGGACCATATCCGCAAATGCACGCAAAGAATCGCGAACTGTGTCAATCGCATCGAATAGCGGTTCTTTATCTTCTTGGTTGTCTTTGTTGTAGGCCAAGGGCTGGCTCTTAATGAGCGTAAGCAGCGAAATCAAATGGCCATTGGTTCGCCCTGTTTTGCCTCGAACCAGTTCGGGCACGTCCGGATTTTTCTTCTGTGGCATGATCGATGAGCCCGTACAAAAGCGATCGGGTAAACGCACAAAGTCAAATTGAGCGGATGTCCACAGAACCAATTCTTCTGACATACGTGATAGGTGCGTCATGGTAAGCGCGGCAAAAGCGCAGAATTCCACAGCGAAATCGCGATCTGAAACGGAATCGAGTGAGTTCTCTGTGGGCGCTCTGAAGCCGAGCGCGGCAGCTGTTTGGTGCCGGTCGATTGGGTAACTGGTGCCGGCTAATGCGGCTGCACCTAAAGGACACACATTCATACGTTCGCGGCAGTCCATTAAGCGCGAATAGTCACGCTCCAGCATTTCATTCCATGCAAGCAGGTGGTGGCCGAAGGACACGGGCTGAGCGGTTTGCAGGTGCGTAAAGCCCGGCATAATGGTGCCTGTGTGTTGCTGGGCCAGGCCAATAATCCCGCGCTGTAGCCGGGTGATCTCGGTGGCGATCAAATCGATGCTTTTACGCAAATGCAGTCGAATATCCGTCGCGACCTGATCGTTACGTGAACGGCCGGTATGCAATTTTTTGCCCGCCATGCCGATCAGCTGTGTCAGTCGGCTCTCGATATTCATATGAACATCTTCAAGCTCGATCGACCATGGGAAGGCACCCTCGGTGATCTCGTTTTTGATCTGTGCCAGACCCGTTTGGATATCGCTTAATTCCTGCTCTGAAAGTACCCCAACGGCGCGAAGCATGGCGGCGTGCGCAAGTGAGCCTTCGATGTCTTCTTCCGCCATGCGCTGGTCAAAGGTGACGGATGCCGTAAACCGCTGAACAAAGGCGTCCGTACCCTCGCTGAAACGCCCCCCCCACAGGGTGCTTTTGGAATTTTCTTCCGCCATTTGGTTCTCCGGCGTTGATCTAGAGTAAAACGCGCAGTATATCAGCTTATTGGCTTTCCGCGTGAGCTGGATGTTCTCGTTTTAGCCCGTCCCCACAGCTGTTATCATGTGTTTTTGACATGAGGTTTCTAATGGCAACGATTACCATTGCAACGCGTGAGAGTCCACTGGCTTTGTGGCAAGCACATTACGTGAAGGACGCACTTGAGGCGGCACATCCTGAGCTTCATGTTGAATTGCTCGGTATGACCTCGCGCGGTGACCAGCTTCTGGATTCGCCACTGGCGAAAATCGGGGGTAAGGGTCTATTTGTGAAGGAGCTTGAGACTGCGCTGCTCGAAAAACGCGCGGACATTGCGGTGCACTCGATGAAAGACGTGCCCATGCAGTTCCCCGAAGGGCTCTGTTTGGGCCCGATTTGCGAGCGAGAAGCACCGAATGACGCCTTTGTCAGTAATCATTACGAGTCGATCGATGCTCTGCCTGAGGGCGCGGTTGTGGGTACTTCGAGCCTACGACGCGAATCACAACTGCGGGCCTACCGACCCGATCTTAAAGTGAATTTCTTGCGCGGTAATGTGAATACGCGTCTGGCTAAATTAGACGAGGGCCAGTACGACGCCATTATTTTGGCTGCGGCTGGCCTGATCCGACTTGGATTCGAAGATCGAATCCGATCGCGTATAACGCCGGAACAATCGCTCCCCGCTGGTGGTCAGGGCGCTGTGGGTATCGAGCTACGAACCGATGACGAACAAACCCGCGAGCTTATTCAAGTCCTGCACCATGCGAAAACCGCTGCAGAGGTGAGCGCGGAGCGGGCCTTGAATGAAACGCTGAATGGCGGTTGCCAAGTGCCTATCGCCGCGTTTTGTCTCACCGAGGGTGATACCCTTTGGCTACGTGGCTTGGTGGGCTCGGTCGATGGCACGACCTTGCTTCGTGCCGAAGGGCGAGCAGCCGTGCAAGATGCCGTCGCGCTTGGGCAGCAGGTCGCAAACTCTCTATTAGAACAAGGAGCCGCGGCTATCTTGGAAGAGGTATATGGCCAAGCCTAAGGTTGTCGTGACGCGGCCAGAGGCGCAAGCGGGACCGCTCATGCGCGAGCTTGAGGCGCAGGGCTATGGGCCCATTTTGGCGCCCATGCTTCGAATTAAGATGTTGTCTTCTGTCGAATTGCCCAATCTGTTGCTCTTCGATACGGCCATTTTCATTAGCACGAACGCGGTCGCTGCTTTTGGCAAGGCACTCAGTCAGGCCAAGGTAGCTTTACCCCTGAACATAAGCTGCTTTGGTATCGGCGCTAAAACTGCACAAAGTCTGGAGTCGATAGGGGTCAATGCTGTGTCTGTAGCGGGTGCAACAACCGAAGCCTTGTTGACTCACTCTTGGTTTAGGCAGCCGCGTTCCGTCTTGATCGTAAAAGGTGAGGGCGGGCGCGCGACATTGGCTAATGCGCTCAAGGCGATGGGGTCGAGCGTGGTTGAATGGGAGGGGTATCAGCGTTTGCCCCCGTCCTCGGCTCAATGTGAGCGGTTTCGATCTGCACTCACAATGAGTCCGATTGCGATTTTGGCACAAAGCGGCGAAACACTGCTCAACGCCTTGAATGCCGTGAATGCAGTTGACGCTAATAATACAAAATTGAGTGGCTCAAGCGCCTCATCGAAAACGCGCTGGATTGTACCCTCTGAGCGCGTTGCTGAAATCGCTCGCGAGCATGGTGTCGATCCTTTAGTGGCGCCAAGTGCGGCGGATGATGATATGGTAAGCACTCTCAACCGATACTGCCAACAACAGAAGGTATCCCATGGCTGATTCCGACAAGTCGAGCGGTGAAGATAGACAGCAAAGTCCAAAGCTCGGTGATATTTCAAGCGATTCGGGTTCAGTAGTCGGCGAATCTGCCTCTCCGCAGGAACAAGATGGGGGCAGTAGCGGCAGCGCCGATTCCGCTTTGCCTTATTCAGATTCAAAACGCGTCGATTCCCTAGCGGCGCAACCTGAGCAACAATCGATTCATGCGAAAAACAAGCCGGCGAAGGACACCGTGGCGAAAGACTCGAACGGTAGCAATGCAGAAGTAATCCCTACTAGTACAAAGAAGGTGGATCCTACGCGAACCAAAGCCGGTATCTCCTGGGCGGGTCGATTCGCTCTGCTACTGGTGCTTTTATTAACCGGGGGCTTGGCAGCCGGCGGCTACTGGGTCTACCCTTTAATCGAACAGCGAGAAGCTGGATTACGCAGTGACATTGAGAGTCTGCGAGCGCAGTTGGCGGAGCTTCCCAAGGTCGAGGACGAGCGTAAACTGTGGCAAGAGGCTCTGGCGGATACACAAGCACGAACAGAGGCCATGGCGTCGAGCATCCAGACACAACGTCAGGCTTTGGCGCAAGAGTTGGACTCCATGCGCGCTTCATATGCGGATCAACGCGAGGCACTGCGACAATTTGATGCCGCTGACCAGCGTATTTGGCGCTTGGCAGAGGCCCGGTATTTGCTGCGTTTGGCCCATCAACGATTGGTTCTTGGGGGGGAGCCCGAAGTGGCTTTGGGGTTGCTCAATACTGTGGACGACAGTTTGCGAGAACTCGATGACCCGCGTTTGAGCCCCGTCCGATTGGCCTTGGCGCAAGATCGAGAGCAAATACGCTTGGTTGCGCCAACCGATGTTGAGGGGGTCTACCATCAGATCACCGCTCTCTCGGAACAGCTTTCGGGTTCGAGTTTCCAGGTTCAAATTGATCAAACTATTAACCCTGATTCGCAGGTCAGTGAGGCCGATAACCTAGGGGCTATCTGGCAAGCTCTGCTTCAAAAGGCCGATCGATATTTTTCAGTGACATCGATAGAAGGGGAATCTGCGCGAGTCTCGCCCGCACAGTTTGACTTGGTGAAGCAGAGTATCCGACTCTACTTAGCTCAAGCTCAAATCGCACTTCTGGCTCGCGATCAAGCCCTGTATCAGGCGAGCCTAATTCAAGCGTCACAGTGGCTGGGCGCGATCGATTTGAGTGGATCAGGGCAGGTTTCCTATCTGCAACAACGGCTTGAATCGCTTCAGCAGGTTAGCCTTGTAGCGAATTTGCCTAACATTGATCGGTCGATCAATGCGCTGACTCAATATATGGGGCTCTCAGCGCTAGAGTCAGCACCGGATCAAGCGGGATCTGAAGAATGAACTGGGTCATGCGCACCAGTTTGTGGGGGCTAACGGCCGGCTTAGCGCTGGTTCTACTGGTTCGATCAGACCCAGGTTATGTGCTGTTTGTTTTTCAAGGCTGGAGCGTCGAAACCACCTTCTGGCTTTTTTGGGCTGTGTTATTCGCGGCTTATTTCGCCTTTGCTTGGCTGTGGAGGCTGATTAAACACAGCGTACTAATCCCTTGGCATATTGGGCGCTGGCACTCAAACAGACACGCTCGATTAGGCCAAGAGACACTCGAGAGCGGATTTGAGAATCACGTTTCGGGCGAGACGCAATCCGCACTCAAAGCATTAAAAGCCGCTTACAAGCGGCGGCAAACCTCGTGGCTGAAACTGGCGATTGCCGAAGCTGAGTTGGAATTAGGTAACCTAAAGGCCGCTAAATCGGAATTGCGGCTGCTATTATCTGCCGACGCCCCAGAGAGCAATCAAGCGAAGTTGCTCAGTGCCAAACTGGCGTATCAAGAGGGCGATTACTCGGCTGCGCTAGAGCAATTGAGCCAGCTATCTGAGCCTCAGGCCTCGTCTAGTCTCGCCCAGCAAATTCAACTGTACGCGTTAACCATGCAGGGCGATCAATCAGAGATCTTAGCGCATCTCGCGAATATGGCTGGTAAGAAAGTGATCCCCGAGTCTGAACGCCAAGCTCGTGTGAATACAGCGCTGTCACGTCAACTGGCCCAGCTTAAGTATGCATCGGAGATTCTAGCGACATTAGACGCCTTACCTAAACCGCTCAAGTCGGAATCGGTGGTTGAAAGTGCGGTTTTTTCGTCGCTCCTGCTCAGCGACCAGCCCCTTAAAGCGGTTGAGTATTACAAACGGAAACACAAGGGTCAGTGGCCTTGGTCTGCATTACAAGCCCTCGAGGCGGCACCAGACTCGGCGATCTCTGCCATCTCGGTTAAAGAAGTCGGAACGATCCTCGGCGACAAAGCTGAAACCGCGATAGGCCTTGCTTTGCAGGGCCGCGTTTTGGCTTCCGAAAAGTTGTGGGGCAAAGCAAGACAAGTATTGGAGCGCAGTTACAAGCTCAATCCTGCACCGCGCACGGCTTTATCGCTAGGCAAGGTGTGTCACGCGATGGGTGAGCGTGAAGCGGCCCTCGAGTGGTTCAGTAAAGCGTAGTGCTCCGGTTTTCAGATAACCAAGAGTCAAGCTTCGGCTCCCCCGCGGGTCAGGTTGAAAAAACCTGACCCATTTGTCTGAGCGATCCAAATCCGCCTTGCTTCGCAGCCTATTTACGCGGAACGCTTCAAGGCCATCCATGGCACGCTCGCGCACACGACGTCCTGTCGTGTGAGCGCCCGCTTAAAATAGGCTGCCTCCACTCGGCTGGCTGAGCCACCTTGCCATTGAGTTCAGTTGATCCGAGTCAGCCGTAAATTTTAATCAATCCCCAAATCGGCCCACATAGAATCAATCTTGGCTTTGACCTCATCGCTCATAGCGATTGCGTGCCCCCA
>JAUHWV010000106.1 GCA_030427335.1 Gammaproteobacteria bacterium
TCATATTCCAAAGTTTTCAGCTGCTCCCCTCGCTTACCGCGCTCGATAATGTGTGTTTGCCTCTCCAGTTGGCTGGCGCAGGGCAGGTTCGAGAGCGCGCGCTGGCGCAGCTCGAGCGCGTTGGCTTATCACATCGTGTTACGCACTACCCGAAACAGCTGTCGGGGGGAGAGCAACAGCGTGTCGCCATTGCTCGTGCCTTTGTAACGCAGCCAGAAATATTATTTGCGGATGAGCCGACTGGAAATCTCGATGAAACCACAGGTGCCAAAGTCAGTGAACTTTTGTTTGAGATGACACAGCAGCAAGGTAAGACACTCGTTCTGGTAACGCATGATGAAGACTTGGCAGAGCGCTGCCAGCGCGTGGTTTCTATGCATAACGGTGGCGTGGTGGAGCGATCTCGGTGACGGCTTTTTGGTGGTTCGTACGGGAGTGGAAAGCAGGCGAGATTAGCGTGCTTGCCATAGCCTTGATTCTATCGGTGACAATGGTCACCGGTATCAGCTTGTTTACCGATAGATTGAGTCTGCGATTGGTGGGCGAAAGTAAACAGTTTTTGGCGGCCGATCTCGCGGTAGAGGCGAGGGGGCGTTTGGAGCAGACTCTTTGGGCTCCCATAGTTCAAGATACCGGCCTAGATTTTGCGGAAACAGTGAGTTTCCCCAGTATGCTCCAAACCGGCACCGACGAGTTTGCGCTTGTTTCTATTAAAGCG
This sequence comes from Gammaproteobacteria bacterium, assembly GCA_030427335.1. Classification (GTDB taxonomy): domain Bacteria; phylum Pseudomonadota; class Gammaproteobacteria; order Pseudomonadales; family Halieaceae; genus Aequoribacter. The sequence goes on from JAUHWV010000106.1 coordinate 719, forward strand.
GTCAGCGAGAAATACCCTTTGCGAGGGCAGCTGACTGTGAGCGACGGGCCGTTCGAGAGTGCACACAATACCGCGTCTCTACCCAACGAAGGTGAGATCTGGATCGCGCCACGCTTGTTTCCACTTTTGAATCTGGATATTGGCGGAGAAGTCACGATCGGTGAGGCTCAGTTTCGGGTGTCAGGCGTTATTCGATCTGAGCCGGATGGCGGCGGGTCGATGTTTGACTCAGCGCCGAGGGTGCTGATGAGTCTGTCGGATCTCGACCGAACCCATATTCTTCAGCCGGGATCTCGTCTGGGATACCGTTTGCTCCTCGCCGGAGATCCGGATGCGCTTGTTGCCGCAGAAGGCGAACTTGAAGCCGTGTTTGGAGAGGAGATACGGATACGTTCTGTCTCGGAGTCTCAGCCGAGTATCGCTCAAGCTCTGGATCGTGCTGAACGTTTCCTGCTTTTGGCAGGTGCATGTGGTGTTTTACTTTCTGGGGTCGCGATGATGATGGCAGCCCGACGCTTCAGCGAACGACACTTTGCGTACGTTGCCGTGTTCAAATCCTTGGGTGCGACTCGACGCGATATCGCGCTCTTGTATGTCGGGCTCTTGTCTTGCGTTGGCAGTATAGCGCTTGGCCTTGGCTTCATCGCAGCGGTAGGTCTGGAGCAAACGGTTCTTTGGGTATTGCGCGATATGATTGACAGTACCATCCCCGTGGCTTTCCCAGTGGCGCCATTCCTATTGGGTACAGCGACCTTACTGGTGTGTCTCGTAAGCTTTGTTGCGCCCAGCTTTTTTCGGCTAACGAAAGCGCCACCGATGCGCGTGTTACGGCAGGATATGGTGCTGCAGCCCTCGCTCACTAGATTGGACCTTATTGTCGCGCTGTCAGGTCTGACGCTACTGACATGGCTTTATACGGATAACCCCGTGCTGGTTGTGTCACTCTTGATGGGTGTGGCAAGTTTAGTTGCACTCGGGTGGTTATCTTCGCGCACTTTAGTGCGGGGTTTCGTCCGTATATTGCCCGACTTTGACGCACGCTGGCGGATAGCCAAGGGTAACCTCAGGCGCCATTCAGATCGCAATGGCTTCAACCTAATTATGTTCGGGGTCGCCATCATGCTCATGGTCTTGCTTACCTTGGTACGCACAAGTCTGATTGATCGTTGGCAATCTCAGCTTCCCGAGGATGCGCCGAACCATTTTGTCCTGAATCTACAGGACGCTGATGTCCAACGCTTCAGTGATTTCTTAGCCGGTAAAAACCTGTCCAACGAGGCTATTTTTCCAATGTCGCGGGCCCGACTCATAGCGATAAACGGTGAGTCTCTGGCCGGTAACGAGGGGCCCCGCCGTCAACGCGAGACCAATTTCAGTTGGACCGCCGAACTGCCCGCAACGAATGAACTTGTCAGCGGATCTTGGTGGTCTGAGGACTCAGTCGACGAGGTTTCGCTGGATCGCGAATACGCCGAACGTGCGGGGATTGTCGTCGGTGACACCTTGCGCTATCTCATTGGTGCAGACGAATTGGATCTGAGGGTCAGTAGTTTGCGTGAGGTCGATTGGCAAAGTTTGCAGCCGAACTTTTTTGTGCTGGTGGAGCCCAATGTCGTCGGTGATGTGGCGCGTACCTACCTGACGAGCTTTTACCTGCCCCCGGAAGACAAGGGCTTGCTCAACGATCTGATTCGCGCCTTTCCCACAGCCACGGTGCTTGAAATCGATTTGATCATTGATCAAATTCGCAGCATTGTCTCGTCCGTTTCAAAGGCGGTGGAAGGTGTGCTTTTGCTGATCATCGTGGCTGGCGTATTAGTTTTGGTTATGGGTATAAGCAGCACCCTAGGGGAAAGGCGACACGAGAGTGCCGTATTAAAGGCGCTGGGGGCTCGCTCAAGCGATCTTGCGAGCGCAGTTTGGATTGAATTCGGAACTCTGGGTGTCTTGTCGGCCTTGCTCGGTCTAGGTGCAGCGGAACTTGCGGTTTGGCGCATTCACGAGTCATTTTTTGATACGGCTTACGAGTCGATAGGGTTCGTTTGGCTTATGGTTCTTGCTTTAGCTCCGACCTCAATCGCCCTCGTAGGTTGGCTAAGTTGCCGCCGCAGTGTCAGTGCGGAACCGATACATGCACTGCGGGAAGTCGGCAGTTAAAGCGCAGCCTGTCTAAGTGAGAAGGGTGCGCACGCTAATTTCGATTTGGCGTTCCATGTCAATGTGCCGCTCAAATACCTCAGGCATATCGATGACCAAGGTGGCGAGCCCATGGATACCCGCCCATGCCGTGTTGGTCAAGTAGCGCAGATCTTCGCGGATGATGGATCCCGATTGGACCCCCTGAGCAAGCATAGATTGCACGAGTTTGTTACAGGCTCGTATTTTTTCGTGCAAGGTTGGGAACTGGTTTGTAGGCTGCAGCAAGGGCCCAAACATAAGCTTAAACAGAGATGGGTTTTCAATTGCGAACCCGATATAGCATTGCGCTGCGGCTTTGACCTGGTGTTCTGGGTCGTCCGACGCGATTGCGATCGTTGCAGTTAATCGGTCGATTAACTGGATATAGCCACGCTCGCTAACGGCCGATAGTAACTCGTTGCGGTCGCTAAAATGTCGATAGGGCGCGGTTTGAGAGACGCCCGCTGCTCGCGCGAGCGCTCTCAAGCTGAGTTCCTCAGCCGCCTGACTCACGATGGCCTGTGCGGCCGAGTCAATTAGCACCTCACGGAGATTGCCGTGATGGTAACGATGGGTTGCGGCCGGGCTATTGGGCATATCAACCTAGTAGGTGTGCTACGGCGTCGCGCTCTTCGATCAGTTCTTGCTCGGTCGCCGTCATTTTGGTTCGAGAGAATTCACCGACTTCGACGTCTTGTACAATCACCCATTCGCCATTGCAGCAGCGGCAGGGGAAAGAGTAGATCAGTCCTTCTGCAATACCGTATGAACCGTCTGAATAAACGCCCATGGAGACCCAGTCGTCGCCTTCGGTGCCGAGAGCCCAGCTTCGCATGTGGGCTATCGCCGCATTGGCCGCCGAGGCTGCTGAGGATGCACCACGTGCTTTAATAATGGCCGCACCACGTTGCTGTACGGTTGGAATGAACTCGTTTTCGTACCAGTCTTGCTCAACCATGTCGATTGCAGGTTGACCGTTTACTTTGGCGTTAAATAGGTCGGGATACTGTGTCGCTGAGTGGTTGCCCCAGATGGTCATATTGGTCACGTCGTTAACCGTTGTGCCGGTTTTGATAGCCAACTGAGTCATGGCGCGGTTGTGGTCCAAGCGCGTCATAGCGGTGAAGTTTTGGGGGGCGATATTGGGCGCATTACGCTGTGTGATTAAAGCGTTCGTGTTCGCTGGGTTACCTACCACCAATACTTTGATGTCGCGGCTGGCGTGGTCATTAATCGCTTTGCCCTGGATCGAGAAAATGGCTGCGTTGGCTTCAAGCAGATCTTTGCGCTCCATGCCCGGGCCGCGAGGGCGCGCACCGACCAGTAGGGCGTAGTCTGCATCTTTAAACGCAACATTGGGATCGTCGCTACACTCAATGCCTGCGAGAAGCGGGAAAGCGCAGTCTTCGAGTTCCATGCGCACGCCTTGAAGCGCATCAAGTGCCGGGGTGATATCCAACAGCTTCAAAATGACGGGTTGGTCATCCCCTAGCATGGCGCCAGAAGCGATTCGGAAGAGTAAGGCATAGCCAATTTGGCCAGCGGCTCCGGTGACGGTAACGCGTACGGGTTGTTTCATGTCTGGTTCCTTGTGACGTGCGTGAAAAAAACGGCTGTATTGTCCGGTTTTAGCCTTCAAATTACAAGTTGATATCGGTCGATTACGGTAGACCTTAGTCGCTTGTGATGCGTAAAATGGCGCCCATCAAAATCGTTACCCACAGGTAGGGCAGAGTGACCACGGTAAATCGCGCTCAGTATGATTTCAATAAGTTGCAAAAGCGGCTTCGACGTCAGGTGGGAGAGGCCATAGTTGATTTCAACATGATCGAAGATGGCGACCGAGTGATGGTGTGTCTTTCTGGGGGGAAAGATTCGTACACGATGCTTGATATTTTGATCAGCTTGCAGCGCAGTGCCCCCATTCAATTTGAACTCATCGCTGTAAATTTAGATCAAAAGCAACCCGGTTTCCCTGAGCACGTGTTGCCTGAGTACCTCGATGCGCTGGGGATCGAATACTACATATTGGAGCGCGACACGTATAGTGTGGTCAAGCGCGTTATCCCTGAGGGCAAGACAACCTGCGGTTTGTGCTCGCGACTGCGACGGGGGAGTCTGTACGGATTTGCGGAGGAGATCGGCGCGCAAAAGATTGCATTGGGACACCACCGTGACGACATCGTTGAAACGCTGTTCCTAAATATGTTTTTTCAGGGCAGCCTAAAGGCCATGCCGCCTAAGCTGTTGAGTGACGACGGGAAAAACGTGGTCATACGGCCTTTGGCTTACTGTAAAGAACGCGACATAGAGCGGTTTGCCGAGGCGAAGGGCTTTCCCATCATTCCGTGCAATCTGTGTGGCTCGCAAGAAAATCTTCAACGCGGCCAAGTGAAATTGATGCTGAAAGAGTGGGAGCGTCAGTACCCCGGGCGTGTTGAAACTATATTTAAGGCCATCGGCAATGTAGGACCTTCACAGCTTGCGGATCGGAGCTTGTTCGACTTCGAAAGTCTGCGGGGTTCAAATCAACCGAAGCCGCTCTCCAAAATTAGGATGGTTAACCTATAAGTGTCTAATTTGCCGCTAATCCGCTGTTATGAAGCCTCGATTCATCGTGGGGATCGCTGCCTGATCGCGGATCTGGACTGGTCGGTGAACGCCGGCGAGTTGTGGCAAGTTACCGGTGATAACGGTACTGGGAAGACAAGCCTACTCAGAGTGCTCGCTGGATTGGCGCCCAATGGCCTGGTCGGTCAGTGTGAGCGCGACGGCGTCGCGCTCTACCTAGGGCACAGGAACGGTGTAAAAGCCGATTTTTCGCCAAGGGAAAATTTATCCTTGAATTTGGGATCGCATGCGAGATTCTCTTCAAAGGAAATGGATCGTGCGCTCGAGATTGTCGGCTTAGGACATTACTTAGATGAACCGGCTTATCGCCTCTCGGCGGGCCAGCAGCGGCGCATCGGGTTGGCGAGGCTGTTTTTACCCAGTCCTCGACTGTGGATTCTAGATGAACCACTGACTGCGATTGACGTGAGCGGGGTGAGCCTAATCGAGGCGTGCGTAAACGATCAAATTCAGCGCGGCGGCGCGGTGATTTTTACATCTCATCAACCGCTTGCGTCGGGCACGCTGCAGCGTCTGCACCTCAGTGCGGGCCGAGGGGTTGTTCAGCGTGTCTAATGTGCTTGCCAAAGTCTTATCGAGACAGGTTTTGCTGGCGTTTAGGCGCCCTGCGGCGGTACTGAATCCGCTCGTTTTCGTTGGTGTCGTCGTTTTGATGATGCCGCTGGGCTTGGGGCCGGAAAGAGACGTGTTGGGTGAGTTTTCCCCCGGCCTTATGTGGATTACGGCCTTGTTGGCCTCACTTCTCAGTGTCGAGACCTTGTTCCGTGGCGACTACGATGACGGCACATTGGAACAGCTGGTTACGTCTGGACACTCGCTCTACTTTGCATCAATGGGCTATTTGCTCTCACATTGGTGTGTCGCTGGAATACCCTTAATTTTATGTTCAGGTTTATTTGCGTCAATGCTCTCCATGCCGACAGAGGGTATTGCGCCTCTCATGGCTTCGCTGTTTGCGGGGACCTTGGTCTTAAGTGCGTTTGGAACCTTGGGCGCATCAATTACGGTGGCCTTGCGTCGTGGCGGAATGTTGTTGAGTCTTCTATTATTGCCCCTGGAAGTGCCCGTTTTGATTTTGGGAGCTGGAGTGGTAGATCGCGCGATCGGAGGCATGCCAATCGCCGACCTGCTGAGCGTTATGATGGGCTTGGCAATGTTGGCCTTGGCGCTCGCACCGATTGCAATTGCGGCTTCGATTAGAATCAGCTTGGAGGTTTAGTGTGTCGGTTCAGAAGGGAGTGTTGTAATGGCTTGGACGTGGTTTCACCGTCTTGGATCCCCGCCCTGGATCTACGGATTTTCGGGGCGATTACTGCGATTCTTGCTGCCTCTAACCTTGATGCTTCTGGTTGTGGGGTCGGTGTGGGGTTTAGCTTTCACGCCACCTGATTTTCGTCAGGGTAACAGTTATCGCATCATCTATATTCACGTTCCGGTCAGTGTGGTGTCGCTCGCGGGTTACTACGTTATGGCTATCGCGGGCGCTGTGAGTTTGATTTGGCGTATGAAGGTAGCCGACATCGCTATGCGTGTGGCGGCGCCCATTGGGGCAGGCTTGACCTTCCTAGCGCTCGTAACAGGCTCGATTTGGGGTAAGCCGACTTGGGGCACGTGGTGGGTGTGGGACGCACGTATTACCTCAATGGTGGTGCTGCTTTTTCTGTATCTCGGGGTATATGCTTTATATGAGGCCTACGATAATAAAGCCCTCGCCTCGAAGGCCTGTGCCATTTTGGCTCTGGTTGGAACAGTCAATATTCCGATCATCTACAAGTCGGTTGACTGGTGGTACAGCCTGCATCAGCCTGCATCGATTAAATTTACCGGCGGCACGACTATCGACCCCAGTATGCTGTATCCACTTTTGCTCATGATCGTCGCGGTGTACGCCCTTTATGTCTGTCTAATTTTGCTTGGCTTACGCGCGGCTTTGCTGGAGTCGGAAAGTAAAACCAAATGGGTGCAGCAAGAAGTTATGGAGCAGTAGCAATGTACTTTGAATCATTGACTGAGTTGTGGCAAATGGCGGGGCATGGGCCTTTTGTTTGGTTTAGCTATGCCATCACGTATTTCGTTTGGTTTCTGCTTATGCTGATTCCCATTCGACAGTTGTCTCGTCACAAACGCCGCATCAAGGCGCGCCACGAAGC
>JAUHWV010000107.1 GCA_030427335.1 Gammaproteobacteria bacterium
CGTCGCGCAAGGCGATGTGGTTTTGATTTTAGAAGCGATGAAAATGGAAACGGAAATCAGAGCGGCGCACGATGGCGTTGTGGTCAGTATCGATGTGAGTGCAGGTGATTCAGTAGCCATCGGTGCTACTTTGATGGCGCTCTCATAATGGAAAAGCTCCTTATTCTGTGGTCCTCTTCCGGTTTGGCTCAAGCTGAATTTGGGCAAGTTGTGATGATTCTCATTTGTTTGCTCTTGCTCTATCTGGCGATCAATCGCGGTTTCGAGCCCTTATTGCTGCTACCGATCGGTTTCGGTGGCATCTTAGCTAATATTCCTGGCGCGGGTCTTGCCTACACTGCGATTGAAAACGGTGTTATTCACGCCTCTCCTGCGCTACTTGAGCAGCTCAACCAGCTCGCGGGCACGGCGGGCTTGAGCGGAAAACCGCTATTCCAAACGCTCGAAGCCTTGGCTCCGGCGGATCTGATGCGGGTCGAAAATCTAGTGCACCATGCCGGCTTCTCTGATGGGATGCTGTATCAGTTTTACTCGGTTGCTATTGGCTCGGGTATTGCGCCGCTCGTTATATTTATGGGTGTTGGCGCGATGACGGACTTTGGGCCTTTGCTTGCCAATCCCAAAACCCTCATCTTGGGCGCCGCGGCACAGTTTGGCATATTCGCGACGGTTCTGGGGGCTGTGGGGCTCACCAGCTTAGGTGTGATGGACTTCAGTTTGGCCGATGCCGCGGCGATCGGCATCATTGGCGGTGCCGATGGCCCAACCGCTATTTATGTGTCGAGTATACTGGCGCCTGACCTGCTCGGTGCCATCGCAGTTGCCGCATACTCTTACATGGCGCTGGTTCCATTGATTCAGCCTCCAATTATGCGTGCCTTAACGACGCAGACAGAGCGTCAGATTGTGATGAGTCAGCTGCGGGAAGTGGGGCGTCGAGAAAAGATTTTGTTCCCGATCACATTGCTTATCTTGGTGGCTTTGTTACTGCCCGACGCGGCGCCACTGCTCGGGATGTTTTGTCTGGGCAACCTGATGCGAGAAAGCGGCGTGGTAGATCGATTGTCAGACACAGCGCAGAATGCGCTGATCAACATCACCACGATCTTTTTAGGCCTGTCGGTGGGCGCCAAATTAGTCTCTGACAAGTTTTTGGATCTCAATACGCTCGGTATTTTGGCTTTGGGGATCGTTGCTTTTGGTATTGGTACCGCTTCAGGCGTGTTGATGGCAAAGGTACTGAACAAGTTTTCGGCTCAACCGATTAACCCGCTGATTGGCTCGGCTGGGGTGTCTGCAGTACCTATGGCCGCGCGCGTATCGAACAAGCTTGGTCTTGAAGCCAACCCACAAAACTTTTTGTTGATGCATGCAATGGGGCCAAATGTAGCGGGGGTGATTGGCTCGGCCGTTGCGGCCGGCGTGATGATTGCCTTGGTGGGCTCTCCGTAGATTGTGAAAAACCCAGTGGTATCAATTCCGCGATAGATCAATGGCCTGCGTCTTCAAAATTTTGTAAACTAGCGTTTTTTGGCTAGGACGCAGGCGGATGAACCCTAATTACCTCGATTTTGAGCAACCCATTGCGGAACTAGAGGCCAAAATAGAAGAACTTCAATTGGTGGGTGCAGGCGACGGAATCGACATCGCTGAAGAGATACAAACGCTACGCAGTAAAAGCACCAAGCTAACCGAGAAAATCTACGCTAACTTAAGTCCCTGGGACATCGTAAAGGTAGCCCGTCATCCTCAGCGCCCGTACAGCTTGGATTACATTCCCCGCATTTTCACCGATTTCGACGAACTGCACGGCGATCGTCATTTCGGTGATGACAAAGCGATCGTGGGCGGTATAGCGCGGCTAGACGGGCAACCGGTTATGGTTATTGGGCAAGAGAAGGGGCGATCTGTAAAAGACAAAGTATATCGCAACTTTGGTATGCCAAAGCCCGAGGGCTACCGTAAGGCCTTGCGTCTGATGGAAATGGCTGAGCGCTTTAAAATGCCGGTGATTACCTTAATTGACACCCCCGGGGCTTATCCAGGTATCGATTCGGAAGAGCGCGGTATCAGCGAGGCAATTGCCCAAAATCTGGCGGTCATGTCTCGCCTTAAAACGCCCATCATCTGTGTGGTTATCGGTGAGGGCAGTTCGGGTGGCGCCTTGGGTATCGGTGTGGGTGACCATCTGGCGATGTTACAGTACTCGACCTACTTCGTTATTTCCCCTGAGGGCTGCGCCAATATTATATGGAAGAGCTCAGAGTTTGCACCGGATGCCGCTGCGGCGATGGGCGTGACATCGAGCGTGCTTCAAGATTTGGGTATTGTGGATGCGACGATCGCTGAGCCCATGGGCGGAGCGCATCGAGATATAGATGGAATGGCCTTGCGTATCAAAGCGCACTTGCTGAAAGAGCTGGCCAAAATCCAATCTCAGCCGCTGGAACAAACACTCAGCAAGCGTTACGACCGGTTGCTCTCTATTGGCAACTAGCGAACCGCCATGCGGGCCTTCGATGTCTTGCAGCGTCACCCTGAAATTGTAAGATCCCTAGATGCCTGCAGGCGCGCAAAGCGCTGGTGGGTAGGAGTGAGTGGGGGAGCAGACTCCATTGCTCTTTTGCATATTGTTCAGGCCTATTTAAATCAACAGAGTCTCAACCGACCGAAAGGGCTTGTCGATGGCGGGCAAGTCGTGCCGGTCGATAGCACGAGTGGGCGCGTTGAAAACACCGTAGACCCTCATGCCCGCTCGAAAACGATTGATTCCGACGAGGTTCTTGACGATTCTCCAAGTGCTTTACCTATCGTCAGTGTCGTAAATATAGATCATCAGATTCAGCCCCAATCTAAAGGATGGAGTAACGCCGTCGCGGCATACTGTGATGCGCTCGGGATTCACTGCGAGGTGCACGAAGTGGTGATTGAAGAGCTGGGGCAAGGGCTTGAGGCCGCAGCTCGAAATGCACGCTATCGGGTGTTTGAGTCGCTGCTAGAGGAAGACGATGCCCTGTTGGTAGCGCATCACTTAGACGATCAGTTAGAGACCTTTTTAATGCGGGCGTTTCGTGGGGCTGGGCCAGACGGTCTGCAGGCGATGTCGCCTAGGCGAGCGCTCGGTAAAGGGGACTTGGTTCGGCCCTTGCTCAGTGTGCCGAGAGGCGAGCTTGAGGCCGTGGCTGCGTCTGCCTTTCCTGATTATATTCGGGACCCAAGTAATTTTGACGAGCGATTTGATCGGGGCTTTATGCGCTCGCAGTTGGTTCCTCTCATCAAACAGCGCTGGCCCGCTGCGGCAGAGAACGTGGGCCGAGCCGTGCGCTTGTTACAGCATGAGTTCGCCTCTGCACACGGTGTGAGTGGCGATGTCTCCCATGCGAGAACGGGCGAGCCTGTATGCGCATTGCCGATGGGGCGGGGTGCTGGCGACCAGAGCCGGCTTCTCAGGGCTTGGCTTAAGACCTTGGGGCACTACCCACCGAGCTACGCCTCTCTCAGTGAATTTGTGAGTCAGATTGATCATGCGAAAAGCGATTCGGTGCCCGTTTTAAGCTCCGCCGAGTATCGTTTGAAATATTATGATGGTCAGGTTTATCTGTGCCCTGCGAATGATCCAACCAGCTCGCCCATTACAGAGCAAGAGGTTCCGCTCAATAAGCCCTTTCAGCTGCCGCTCGGCTATTTCACCTTGGTTTCTGATGGTTTAGAGGCTAGAAAGCCGATCACCGTTCGCTCTCGCAAACCCGGTGAGCGAGTGGCCTTGGATTCAAATCGCCCGAGCCAACCCCTCAAACGTTTGTTCAAGGAGTGGGGCGTACCACCTTGGTGGCGTAATCAAGTTCCCCTATTTGAGTGTGGGGGCGTTTTAGTCGGTGTGTTAGATCAACTTGTCGATGTTTCGGTCCATGGAGCTCGGGCACGCGTGAACTCGCTGCAACAGATTATTTGGCAGCCCATTTCGCATCTTGAGTAACTTTGCAATTGGTCGAATAGTTCCAATAATCACAGCGACTTTAGATTGAGCTAGCGGGGCCTTTCTGATACCCTGATTTCCCATTCTGATGCGACGTTTATCGATCAATTTGAGCCTCTGGCAAGACTGATCCGCTAAGCGCGTGCCTACCGTTTACAACAGGATTAGGACTGTCATGACGCGATACGTATTCGTCACAGGTGGAGTGGTTTCTTCTTTGGGCAAAGGCATTGCCGCGGCGTCGCTCGCAGCTATCCTTGAGGCCCGTGGACTCAAAGTCACCCTGCTCAAACTCGACCCTTATATTAACGTGGATCCCGGCACGATGAGCCCCTTCCAGCACGGAGAGGTGTTCGTTACCGAAGACGGAGCTGAGACCGACTTAGACTTGGGCCACTACGAGCGTTTTACCCGGACAACGATGCGAAGAACCAACAACTTTACGACCGGTAAAGTGTATTCTGAGGTTCTGCGCAAAGAGCGTCGTGGTGATTATTTAGGTGGTACGGTTCAGGTCATTCCCCATATCACAGACGAAATTAAACGTCGCGTTTTATTAGGTGCAGAGGGCGCTGATGTCGCTGTCGTTGAAATCGGCGGCACGGTAGGCGATATCGAGAGCCAACCCTTTTTAGAGGCTGCTCGCCAAATGCGCGTTGAGCTCGGTGCGAGCCGTGCGATGCTGATGCACCTCACTTTGGTACCCTATATTGCGACTGCGGGTGAGATTAAAACCAAGCCAACGCAGCACTCCGTAAAAGAGTTGCGCTCTATTGGCTTGCAACCCGATATTTTGCTGTGCCGCTGCACGGTTGAGATTGACGAGGGTGCCCGGAAGAAAATTGCCCTGTTCACTAACGTGGAAGAGCGTGCTGTTATTCCTTTGCTCGATGCAAAATCAATTTACGCGGTACCCAAGCACCTGCATGAATGCAATCTCGACGCGGTCGTGGTGGAGCGCTTGGGTCTTGACTGCCCTGAGGCTGACCTGTCCGAGTGGGAAGATGTTCTCAAACGGGAGTTTGCGCCTGATCTGAAACCGGTTCGAATCGCGATGGTAGGTAAGTACATGGATCTGCTGGATGCCTACAAATCACTTAACGAAGCGCTTAAACATGCTGGTCTACAGACCATGAGCTCGGTTCAAGTTGATTACATTGACGCCGAACAAATCGAAACCGACGGAACGGGGGTGCTCGAAAAAGCGGATGCTATCCTAGTTCCTGGTGGCTTTGGTGACAGAGGCTTTGAAGGCAAGATTGCGGCGGTTCGTTATGCTCGCGAGAACAACGTACCCTTCCTCGGTATTTGTTTGGGGATGCACGTGGCGATGATCGAGTTTGCGCGCAACGCAGTGGGTCTAGACGATGCGAACTCGACGGAAATGGATCCCAGCACGCCGCATCCGGTCATTGGATTGATCACCGAGTGGACTAACCCAGATGGTTCAACCACTCAGCGATCGGCCGCCTCGGATCTAGGCGGCACCATGCGTTTGGGTGCGCAGCCTTGTCATTTGGTCGAGGGATCGAAAGTCCGGGCGCTGTACGACGCCCCGACTATTGAAGAGCGGCATCGTCACCGCTACGAGGTCAACAATACCTACTTAGACCGCTTGTCTGAGAAAGGTCTGCAGGTGGTCGGTTGGTCCTCAGATCATTCTTTGGTCGAGATTATTGAGATACCGAATCATCCTTGGTTTGTAGCTTGTCAGTTCCACCCAGAGTTTACGTCTCGACCTCGCGGAGGACACCCTTTGTTCACGGGCTACATTCAAGCAGCGGTCGAGGCGAGTCAGGCGAAACAGGCATAGCTTGCGCTAACAGTATAGGCAGAACTTTATGAATCAATCGGCTGTTAAACTGGGTAATATTCAATTCGCTAATGACGCGCCCTTCGTGTTGTTGGGTGGCATCAACGTGATAGAAGACCTGGATTTCACCTTGGGTGTTGCCGAGGAGTATCAGCGCGTTTGCCAAAAACTGGGTATCCCTTTAGTCTTCAAAGCCTCATTCGACAAGGCAAATCGCTCGTCAATTCATTCTTTCCGTGGTCCAGGTCTCGAAGAGGGCATGAGAATCTTGTCCTCAGTGAAAGCCGAATTTGGCTTGCCCGTTATCACCGACATTCACGCGCCAGAGCAGGCAAAACCGGTAGCCGAGGTGGCCGATATTTTGCAGTTGCCCGCCTTTTTGGCAAGGCAGACCGATTTAGTTCGCGCCATGGCAGAAACGGGTCGCGTGATTAATATTAAAAAACCGCAATTTGTAAGTCCCTCCCAGATGCGTAACATCGTTGAAAAGTTTGTGGAGTGCGGTAATACGCAGCTGCTGTTGTGTGAGCGCGGAAGCCAATTTGGCTACGATAACCTGGTTGTAGATATGCTGGGTTTTGGGGTCATGAAACGCGAATGTAACAATGCCCCGCTGATCTTCGACGTGACCCATGCCTTGCAGTGCCGCGATCCGTCAGGAGCCGCATCGGGTGGGCGTCGACATCAAGTTGCCGAGTTAGGGCGTGCTGGAATGGCGCTCGGACTAGCAGGATTATTTTTAGAAGCACATCCAGATCCAAGCAAAGCGAAGTGTGATGGACCAAGTGCTCTGCCGCTCGAGTTACTCGAGCCGTTTTTAGCGCAAATGAAAGCCGTGGACGACGTGGTGAAAGCGCAATCTGAACTGGTAATAGATTAATTGTAGGGAGCAGAAACGAAATGAAAATCACCCAAGTACAAGCCTTTGAGGTTATGGATTCTCGTGGCAACCCGACCGTAATGGCGGAAGTCACGCTTGAGTCGGGTGAAGTGGGCGTCGCATGTGCGCCGTCTGGAGCATCAACTGGCTCGCGCGAAGCACTCGAACTGCGCGATGGTGATAAATCGCGCTATTTGGGTAAAGGTGTGTTGACCGCAGTCGCTAATGTGAATGGCCCTATCGCCGAGCTTCTAGTCGGACGCTCTGCATTGGATCAACGCGCTCTCGATACGGCGATGATTCAGGCCGACGGTACCGATAACAAAGCGACCTTTGGCGCGAATGCAATCCTTGCCGTATCCCTTGCCGCGGCAAAAGCGGCTGCCCAAGCGCAAAAGCTGCCGCTGTATCAGCACATCGCTAATCTGGCAGGCAACTCGGATTTGAGCATGCCTGTTCCCATGATGAACATCTTGAACGGTGGTGAGCACGCCGACAACAACGTCGACATTCAGGAATTCATGATTCAGCCTGTATCGGCTGCGACTTTCGCTGAGGCCCTGAGAATGGGCGCGGAAGTGTTTCATCAACTCAAAAAAGTATTGTCGAGCCGCGGTTTGTCAACGGCCGTCGGCGATGAAGGCGGTTTTGCCCCTAATCTGCCCTCGAACGAGGCTGCCTTGAGTATTATTGCTGAAGCGGTCGCGGCGGCGGGTTATGAGCTGGGCACGGATATCACCTTAGCTTTGGATTGCGCCGCTTCTGAATTCTATAAAGATGGTCAGTATGTGCTCTCTGGTGAGAACAAGTCGTTCAACAGCGAAGGCTTCTCTGATTACCTCGCCGAGCTTGCTGAAACGCATCCTATCCTGTCAATCGAAGATGGCTTAGACGAATCTGACTGGGAGGGTTGGGCTTACCTGACACAGAAGCTGGGTTCAAAGATTCAGTTGGTTGGAGACGATCTGTTCGTGACCAACACGGCGATTCTGAAGCG
>JAUHWV010000108.1 GCA_030427335.1 Gammaproteobacteria bacterium
TCTGCCCGGCGCACATGAACTCAAACCCGGCTCCGCGTCTTTTCCATTTTTTGGGGTAGAGCTCGCTCTTCTCAACGAAGATGGCAGCGAGATCGAAGGCGAAGGAGCCGGCTATCTTGTCGTAAAACGCTCCTGGCCGAGCCAAATACGGAGTGTTTATGGCGATCATCAGCGTTTGATCGACACCTACTTTAGTACCTATAAGGGATACTACTTTACAGGCGACGGAGCCATGCGCGATGCCGACGGCTATTATTGGATTACCGGCCGAGTGGATGATGTTCTGAACGTTTCTGGCCACCGCATGGGAACGGCGGAAGTCGAGAGCGCGCTGGTATTGCACCCCGACATTGCTGAAGCCGCCGTGGTGGGCTTCCCGCACGACATTAAGGGGCAGGGAATCTACGCCTACGTAACGCCCATGGCGGGAATTGAGAAGAGCGACACGCTATACAAGGAATTAATCGATCTGTGTGTGAAAGAAATCGGGCCAATTGCCAAGCCCGATATCATTCAGTGGGCGCCGGCACTTCCAAAAACGCGATCCGGTAAGATCATGCGTCGCATTCTTCGCAAGATAGCGGAGAATGAATTGGATGCTCTGGGTGACACCAGCACTCTGGCCGACCCTTCAGTCGTGGAAAACTTAGTACAGGAACGGCCGCAAAAATAGCGTTAGCGCCAGATACAAAAAAGCCGGCTTCCGCCGGCTTTTTCATTTTAGATCAGGCCTTAGCTGCGAGATTCTTCGCCATCTGAAGACTCTGCCTCGGACGTTTCTTCTGCTGCTTCGCTTGTGTCCGCGACCGCTTCGTCTGCCGCAACTTCCGCTACCGCGTCCTCTGCAACTTCAGCCGGGGCCTCAGCCGTTTCTGCGGCCACTTCTTCGGTCGCTTCCGCTTCAGCCGCTTCGTCTTCAAGTAACTCTTTAATCGAAAGCTTGATACGACCGCGCTGATCGACATCCAAGACCTTGACGCGAACGGTCTGGCCTTCTTCCAAGAAGTCAGTCACATTTTCGACGCGCTGGTTGGCAATCTGAGAGATGTGCACGAGACCATCTTTACCAGGAAGAATCGTAACGAAAGCGCCAAAGTCGACAATACGAGCCACTTTGCCTTCGTAGACTTGGCCTACTTCCGCTTCCGCTGTAATCTCAAGCACCATTTCTACCGCACGATCACGCGCCGCTTGGTTTTGGCCAAAGATCTTGACCGTACCATCGTCATCGATATCGACCGTCGCGCCCGACTCTTCGGTAATAGCACGAATCGTTACACCGCCTTTGCCGATGATGTCGCGGATCTTATCCGAGTCGACTTTCAGAGTAACCATGCTTGGAGCGTCAGCTGAAGTGACTTCACGCGCTTCATTGATAACGGCGTTCATCTGACCAAGAATATGCAAACGTGCCTGCAGAGCCTGCTCTAGAGCGATATCCATGATCTGCTCGTTGATACCTTCGATCTTGATATCCATTTGCAGCGCCGTAACGCCTTTAGCCGTTCCCGCTACTTTGAAATCCATATCGCCTAGGTGGTCTTCATCACCCAAAATATCAGTCAAAACAGCAAATTGATTGCCTTCTTTAACCAGACCCATGGCAATACCCGCAACCGGTGCCTTCAAGGGAACACCCGCAGCCATCATGGCGAGAGAACCAACACACACAGACGCCATCGAAGAAGAACCATTGGATTCAGTGATTTCAGATACAACGCGAATGGTATAAGGGAACTCGTCTTGATTCGGCAAGACGGCGCTTAGGCTACGTCGTGCCAAACGGCCGTGACCAATCTCGCGACGGCCCGTCGCTCCGATCCGCCCTGCTTCACCCACTGAGTAGGGTGGGAAGTTGTAATGCAACATGAAGGCATCTTTACGCTCGCCTTCCAAGGCATCGATAATCTGCGCATCACGTGTTGAACCCAGGGTGACGGCACCAATCGCTTGTGTCTCGCCGCGTGTGAATAAAGCTGAGCCGTGAACGCGAGGCAATACGTCTATGCTGCAAGCGATAGGACGTACGGTTTTACCGTCGCGACCGTCGATGCGAGGCTCACCTGCCAAAATACGGCTACGAACAACCGACTTCTCAAGGCTCTTAAACACATCTTTGATTTCATCAGCCGAAGGGCCGTCCTCGGTAGCCAGCGCTTCAACGCAGGCCGTCTTAATTTCATCAACACGTGCATAACGCTCGGCTTTTTCGGTGATACGGTAAGCCGCACCCAAATCCGCAGACACTTGTGCTGTAACAGCCTCAAGCAAAGCTTCGTTCACGGCGGGCGCTTCCCAATCCCACTTTGGCTTGCCCGCTTCGGCCACCAACTCGTTGATCGCGGCGATTACTGTTTGCATCTCTTGATGAGCAAAAAGCACTGCGCCAAGCATTTGATCTTCGCTCAGCTCTTTCGCTTCAGATTCAACCATCAAAACCGCATCCGCAGTGCCGGCAACAACCATGTCCAGCTCGCTGTCTTTGAGTGCCCTGTAATCGGGATTCAACACGTAGCCTTCTTCAGCATTAAAACCAACACGTGCTGCCCCAATCGGACCATTGAAGGGTACGCCCGAAATGGCCAACGCAGCAGAAGTACCAATCATCGCTGGAATATCAGGATCAATGTGATCATCGGCCGACATGACAGTACAAATTACCTGTACTTCATTCATGAAGCCATCTGCAAAGAGAGGACGAATCGGACGGTCAATCAACCGTGAGGTTAAAGTCTCTTTCTCACTTGGACGTCCTTCACGTTTAAAGAATCCGCCTGGGATCTTGCCAACGGCGTAGGCTTTCTCTTGGTAGTGTACTGAAAGAGGGAAAAAATCTTGACCAGGCTTCTGGCTCTTAGCGGCGACAACAGTGACCAATACACTGGTATTTTCAACGGTGACCATCACCGCGCCGGTTGCCTGCCGGGCAATACGGCCTGTTTCCAGCTTTACGGTCTGTCCGCCATACTGGAAGGTTTTTACAATAGGGTTCACTCAACTTCTCCAATCATTCTAAAAAGAAACCGGGGCCTTTCGCCCCGGTCCTTGTCTCGGTTTAACGACGCAGACCGAGTCGCTTAATCAATGTGCTGTATCGCGTCGCATCTTTACGCTTTAAGTAGTCCAACAAATTACGGCGCTGGTTCACCATCCGAATCAGACCGCGGCGCGAGTGGTGGTCTTGCTTGTGCTCCTTGAAGTGTGACTGCAACTGCTCAATGTTAGCCGTTAACAAAGCCACTTGTACTTCTGGGGAACCGGTATCACCTTCACCCGTTTGATAATCTTTAACAATCGCTGCTTTTTGTTCTGCACTTAATGCCATTTCTCGTTTCCTTTTTACAACCTGCCCTCACGGATTTCACCGTACAAAAATAGAGCCTACCCGCGCAGGTTTACAGATAGGTTCCCGCTACACACCGGTAGCGATCATTCTCAGAGGTGACAACACGCCGCCCTCTGACGCCTTCGCAAGCCCAATGAATCCACCAGACGCACGTGCGACGCGCACAATACCATTTTTTGGGCCATTTGGCACCTTTATCGACTGGCCTTGAAGCAGTTTTTCGCTTTCTTTTTCATCAACTTGGCACACCTCGAATCCACCGAGCCCCGCATCAATAGGCAATAGGCTTTCACTCAAAGCCTTTCCATCTGATTCGACCTGCGCCATGGTGACCGCTTGATCAATACCGAACGGGCCGGCTGCCGTGCGCCTCAAGGCGGTCAAGTGCGCACCGCACCCAAGCGACGCGCCAATATCCTCGGCCAAAGTACGAATATAGGTCCCTTTTGAACACCTTACCGCAATTCGAGCTTGCGCCGCTTCACCGGATATAAACTCGAGACATTCCAACTTGAAGATTTGTATCGTTCTGGCTTGACGTTCCACTTCAATACCCTGCCTAGCGAGCTTGTAGAGCGGCTGGCCGTCTCTTTTAAGCGCCGAGTACATGGGTGGAACCTGTTCTATCTCGCCTCGAAAGGGGGCAAGTGCCGATTCGAAAAGCGCCCGCGTTACCATTGACGCATCCTTTCGATCGATGAATTCGCCCTCTGCATCTCCGGTATCGGTTACCGAGCCCAGACACAGTGTAGCTTCGTAAGCTTTATCTGCATCCAAGAGATATTGGCTGAATTTGGTTGCATCGCCAAAACAGATGGGAAGAACACCCGTCGCCATCGGATCGAGCGCCCCTGTATGGCCCGCTTTTTGCGCATCAAGGGCCCGCTTACAGCGCTGCAAAGCCCCATTGGAACTGAAATCTTGTGGCTTATCGAGTATGAGGATGCCGTGAACCGGCAGGCCACGCTTACGCCGACCCAAAACTATTCCTCGGAATCGTCGTCACGATCGAAACGTGCGTCAGCGGCCTTAGCTTCTTTGATCAAACCTTCAAGGTGGCGCCCACGCCCGACGCTCTCATCAAAGACAAAACGGAGCGATGGCACCGTCCGCATAGTACTACCTTTCGCAATGTGGGCTCTCAGAAAGCCCGATGCTTTGTTAAGCACATCGGTAATAGGCTTAGCTTCCTCCGCGGAGTCAGAACCCAGCACCGTAAAAAAAATACGAGCATGGCTAAGATCGCGGCTCACTTGCGCCGCGGTTATATTCACCATACCCACGCGGGGATCGCGCATTTCGTTCTGAATCAGAATCGCGAGCTCGCGTTGGAGCATATCTCCAACGCGCTCGGTTCGGCTGTATTCTTTAGCCATAACTATCGCTTACAGCGACCTCGCGACTTCTTTAACTTCGTAAACTTCGATCAAGTCGCCCACGCGAACATCAGTGTAATTTTTCACCCCGATACCACATTCAGTGCCGCTCCTGACCTCGCTGGCATCGTCTTTAAAGCGTCGCAACGATTCGAGTTCACCTTCATAAATCACTACGTTATCGCGCAGCACGCGAATCGGCTTGGAACGATACACGGTGCCATCCGTGACGACACAACCCGCAATCAGGCCAAACTTCGGCGACTTAAAGGTATCACGCACTTCCGCAACACCGACAATTTCTTCGCGCAACTCAGGGGCTAACATACCTGTCAACGCCTGTTTCACATCGTCTATCAGATCGTAAATGACGTTGTAGTAACGCAAATCAACGCCTTCGTTTTCAACGAGGCGCTTAGCCGCGTTGTCTGCGCGTACATTAAAACCAAACATCACGGCCTCACTGGTCATCGCCAGCGTGACGTCCGTTTCAGTAATACCACCGACGCCACCGGAGACGATATTAACTTGCACTTCGCTGTTACCGAGATCGAGTAAAGCGGCCTGCAGGGCTTCGAGCGACCCACGAACATCGGCCTTCACAATGATGTTCAAGATCTTCTTCTCGCCCGCTGTCATGCTTTCAAACATATTGTCCAGCTTAGCCGCCTGCTGACGCTGCAAACGTGTTTCACGGCTCTTGTCCTGACGGAAATCAGCCAGCTCTCGAGCGCGTCTTTCGTTCTCAACAACAGCAAATTGGTCACCCGCGTCCGGCGTGCCGTCTAGACCTAAAATCTCGACAGGGATACTCGGACCCGCTTCATCAATAGGCTTACCATTCTCATCGAGCATGGCGCGAACTCGGCCATACTGAAGACCCGCCAAGATGATATCGCCTCGGCGCAGAGTACCGCTTTGCACGAGCAAAGAAGCCACTGGGCCACGGCCCCGATCCAAGCGTGATTCGATCACAATACCTTGAGCCGGAACATCTCTCGGCGCCTGCAACTCGAGTAATTCAGCCTGAAGCAAGATTGCATCAAGCAAATCGTCAATACCTTCACCGGTGTGCGCAGAGACATTGATGAACTGAGTGTCCCCGCCCCACTCTTCGGGAATGACATCTTTGGCCGATAGCTCGTTCTTGACACGATCTGGATCGGCCGCTTCTTTATCAATTTTGTTCACCGCCACGATCAAAGGCACTTTCGCCGCCCGTGCGTGCGCAACCGCCTCTTCTGTCTGCGGCATAACGCCATCGTCGGCAGCAACCACCAGAATCACGATGTCCGTACTCTTAGCACCGCGTGCCCGCATGGCAGTAAACGCCGCGTGCCCGGGCGTGTCTAAGAAACTGATCATGCCGTGCCCAGTCTCCACATGGTAAGCACCAATATGCTGGGTAATACCGCCGGCCTCCCCTTTCGCCACACCCGCCTTGCGGATGTAATCCAATAGAGAGGTCTTGCCGTGGTCTACGTGACCCATAACCGTCACGACGGGTGCGCGAGGCTCTAAAGTGCCCTCGTGTAGAGACAGCGTCTCTTCAAGCTTCTCTTCCAGTGCATCGGCGCTGATGAGCTTCACTTTGTGACCCATCTCTTCGACCACTAAGGTCGCCGTATCTTGGTCAATCATCTGGTTGATGGTGGCCATCACGCCGAGCTTCATTAACTCTTTAATGACCTCGCTCGCCTTAACCGACATTTGCTGGGCAAGCGCACCAACCGCAATAAAATCGGCCACTTCAACTTCATAAGTAATTTTTTCGGTTGGCATTTCAAATCCGTGTTTGTTGTCACCAGCCGATCTGGATTTCTTCTTACCGCCGCGTCTACGCATAAACCCATCTTCTGCTGCGTCAATGTCAGACAAAGACATGTGCCGCTTCTTACCGCGACCACCGATCGAATCTTTATTCAGGCGAGCGCCTTTCTTACGCGGCGAATCATCACGCTCCACGGCAGGCGCTTCGTGCAAGCGTTTGGGTCGCGCTGCGTCTTTCTTGGCCTCCGCGGAATCGGTTTTTGGCGCTTCGGCCTGTTGGGCTCTTGCCTTTCTAGCCTCCTCAGCGGCCTTTTTTGCTGCCTCGTCTGCCGCTTTCTTCGCTCTGATCGCGGCTTCTCGATTCTCGTCTTCCTGCTTACGACGAAGAGCGGCACGCTGTCTCAACACCTCAGGATCAAAGCTCTCTTCTACTGCTTTCGGCTCATCTTCTACCACCGACGCATCGACGGGCTCTTCAGCAGACCCGGACTCCGGCGTTTCCGCCTCGACAACCACTTCTGGCTCGACTTCGGCCTGGCCAGCCAGATCAATCTCTGGTGCCGGTGCTTCCTCGAGTGATTCGCTGGAATCAACTTGTGGCTCCGCCACAACCTCTGCAACGACGGTCTGTTGCGAAAACTCCTGCGCCGATGTAGCTTCTTGCGCTACCTCTTCAATCTCAGGCGCTTCTGCTTCGATCTCATCACGCTTGACGTAAGTGCGCTTCTTGCGCACTTCCACGTTCACCGTTTTACGGCCACCCGCACCACTCGTCTTGAGTGTACTCAGCGTCTTCCGCTTCAGGGTGATTTTGCGTGGTTCTGTGGCAGCTTCGCCATGACTGCGCTTCAAAAACTGCAGCAGAGTCTGCTTATCTTCATCCGAAACTTCTTGTGAGGCTGCGGTGTGAGGTAAGCCCGCCTCTTTCATTTGAGTCAGCAGTCGCTCAGTCGATGCGCCTACGACTTTGGCTAGTTGCTCTACTGTAACTTGGGCCATAATCTCTCTCCTTCTCTCTCAGTTCGTGTGGATATGCCTATTTTTCTTCTTAGGCTTCCTCTGCGAACCAAGGAGCGCGAGCGGTCATAATCAAAGCGGCCGCTCGTTCTTCGTCCATATCTGGAATATCCAATAAATCGTCTACACCTTGTTCTGCTAAGTCTTCCATGGTCAC
>JAUHWV010000109.1 GCA_030427335.1 Gammaproteobacteria bacterium
CGAGAACAATACGGCAGTCTCCAGTCAAACACCCGGCTTCAGAGAGGTTGTCGCAAATCGGTGCAAACAGGCTCGGCGGAGTGGCTAAGTAAAAGAGACTGACCCGCGCATCGTCGAGCCATTCGGAGAGTGAGACCAAATTACTGGCTTCGCTGAAATCCGCTTTGATATAGCTGAACAGGCTAGCGAACTGTGCCCATGCATCTTCACTCCAGTGAGCTGCTCCGATGGACGGTTGCATGCGTTGCTTCAAGCGGCTCAAGAATCCCGCAGTATCGGTATCGTCTCGCGCGACCGCAGCGATTCGAAAGGAGTCAGGGAGTAGTTCTGCTACCGAAAGGTGGTATAGCGCAGGGAATAGCTTGCGAGCGGATAAATCGCCGCTCGCACCAAAAATAACTAAATCGGTTTGCTGCATGATGGGTTCCCCCGGTCTTAGGCTGCGTTTCGAATACCGTGTGCGAGCGCAACGGCTTGCCGCGCTATATCAGTAATTTTGCTCCAATCACCGGCTTGCATTGCCGATTTCGGCGTTATCCAAGAGCCCCCTACCGCAATCACGTTGGGCAGTGCTAGGTAATCTGCCAGATTGTCCGGTCCGATTCCCCCGGTGGGGCAAAACTGCAGGTCGTAGAAGGGACCCGAGTAGGCTTTCAGGGCTTTGGCTCCACCATTGATTTCGGCCGGGAAGAACTTGAGGATCTCAAAGCCGGCTTCTTTGGCATGGATAATTTCAGAGGCCGTCGCGACACCGGGCAGAAGTGGTAGCTGTGCATCGTGCGCGGCTTGAAAAATGGCATCGCTTGATCCCGGTGAGACAATGAATCGAGCGCCACGGTTTTGGCATTCCAGCAGTTGAGCACGGTTGCACACCGTTCCAGCGCCAACGATGGCGCCCGGCACTGCTGCAGCAATGGCCTCAATGGCATCAAGCGCGCACTCAGTTCTGAGTGTGATTTCAAGAGCAGGAAGCCCGCCTGCCACTAGCGCTTTAGCGAGAGGAACGGCATGCTCCAACTGGTCGATAACGAGTACGGGAACAATTGGAGCGGCTGTTACGAAATCATAATTTGGCTGTGTCATGGGTTCTCCACCAACGTCAGGTATTGAGCTGCGCCGAGCAGCCCTAAGTTGTCTTTTGTAATCAGCCTCAAGGGTATGGGCTGGAGATAGTCTTTAAATCGGCCTTTTGCTTCGAAGCGCGCTCGACACTCGCTGTTTTTCAGAAGATCAGGGTATCTCGGTGAGATGCCTCCGGCGATGTAAACGCCGCCGAAAGCACCCAAGGTCAGTGCAAGGTTACCTGCAGTCGAGCCTAAAATCGCAAAGAACGCGTTCATGGCCGATCCGGCGAGTGTATCTTTACCTTGGTTGGCCGCTTCTGCGATTTGTGCTGGTGTCGTCAGTGTGGCTTCGCGGCCTTTGATTGCCGCGATGGCTTGGTACAGATTGACGATACCTTGACCCGAGAGCACGCGTTCAATGGAGACGCGTTCGAAACGCTTTTGCAGTTGCTCTAGGATGCTCAACTCAAGCGGCGTGACAGGTGCAAAATCGGCGTGTCCGCCTTCGCCACCCACTACCCGAAAGCCGTCACTCTCTGAGGGTACCAATGAGGCTACACCCAGACCCGTGCCAGGCCCTAGCACTACGATAGGCTTATCCGTAATCGCACTGTGTCCGCCAATATCGTGAAAATCGCTATTCTTGAGCTGGGGTATGGCGTAACCCACGGCTTCAAAGTCGTTTATGACAAACAGTGCCGCTCCTGAGAGGAGCTCGCTCATGCCAGTTTTTGAAAACTCCCACGAGCTGTTGGTGAATTTGATCGTCTCGGTATTGGGCGCGCTCGCAACCGCAAGACAAGCGAAGCGAGGGTATTGACTGTACGAGTCTGCCCCCGCGATTGAATGCAAGAACTGAGTCAAGGCATCCTCGAGCTTGGGGTAGTCGGAAACGGCATAGCTCTCGATCCGCTCTAGGCTTTGAGACTGCCTGCAATACAGCCCGAATCGCGCGTTCGTTCCGCCAATATCGGCTACCAAGTTCCACTCATTTTTCATGATTCAGTCTCAATAACTCAGGTTTAGAGCAGCGAGTGCCTTTTGTTCATCAAACAAAAACGTTGCGCCGGTTTCCGCGCTACTCAGCAGCGCGCGTGTTGACGCAAACAGATCTCGGCCACAATTATCGTCCTCGATCGGTGCGGGCGCAGTAGGCCTCGCAGCGAGTTCATCGGAATCAACCAAAACTTCCAGTACACCCGTTCGTGCGTCAAGACGAATGATATCACCTTCTTGAATCTTCCCGATCAAACCACCGCTACAGGCTTCGGGCGAAAGGTGGATCGCTGCCGGGACTTTACCCGAAGCGCCTGACATCCGGCCGTCGGTCACCAAAGCAACTTTGTAGCCTTTGTCTTGTAGCACGCCCAAGAAAGGCGTTAGTTTGTGCAGTTCTGGCATACCGTTGGCTTTCGGGCCTTGGAATCGAACAACGACAACACAGTCTTTGTTGAGATCACCGCTCTTAAAACGAGCCTCCAATTCGTGCTGTGAGTCGAATACCACGGCGGGTGCTTCCACCGTCCAGTGCTCTTGGGCTACGGCTGAGACTTTGATTACCGACCGTCCGAGGTTGCCATTGAGTTGGCGCAGACCGCCCTCCATCGCGAAGGGTTTATCCAGTGAAGCAATAACCTCTGGGTCGAGCGAATGTTCTGGGGTCGAATTCCATTTAATACCGGCATCCGATAATTGGGGCTCGACACACGATTCGCCGAAGCTGTTACCGAACACGGTGAGCGCATCCGGGTGCATTAGGCCGCCGCTTAACAGCTCTTTGAACAGAACTCCGGTTCCGCCCGCCGCATGAAAGTGGTTGATATCGGCCGCGCCATTCGGATACACCTTAGCCAGTAAGGGGGTTACCTGAGATAAACGGTCCATGTCTTCCCAGCTGATGAAGAACCCCGCGGCTCGTGCTACAGCGATCAAGTGTATCGCGTGATTCGTTGAACCCCCAGAAGCCAACAGCGCGACTAACCCATTAACAATGGATTTCTCGTCTACCACCTTGCCGATAGGTCGGTAGTCGGGCGTTTTTCCCGAAATACGAGTGACTTGCTCTGCGGCAAATCGGGTAAGTGCATCTCGCAAAGGGGTGCCTGGATTCACGAAAGATGACCCCGGAAGTTGCAAGCCCATCGCTTCTAGCACCATTTGATTGCTATTTGCGGTGCCGTAGAAAGTGCAGGTGCCTGCCGAGTGATAAGAGGCGGATTCCGCTTCTAAGAGCGCATCGCGGCCGACTTTACCCTCGGCGTACAGTTGTCGGATTCGCAGCTTTTCTTTATTCGCTAAACCCGTTGGCATAGGGCCTGCCGGTACGAAAATCGTGGGTAGATGTCCAAATCGGAGGGCGCCGATCAGTAGCCCTGGAACGATTTTGTCGCAAATGCCCAGCATCAAGGCGGCATCAAACATTTGGTGGGATAGGGCGATTGCCGTTGATTGAGCAATGTGGTCGCGGCTCAGCAGGCTGAGTTCCATCCCTGATTGACCTTGTGTAACACCATCGCACATGGCGGGTGTTGCGCCGGCGACTTGTGCCGTTGAGCCGACTGAGCGAAGCGCGCTCTTAATAATCTCGGGATAGTCCTGATAGGGTTGATGCGCACTCAGCATGTCGTTGTAGGCAGTGACGATGCCGACATTGATGGAATCCATCAATTTGATCGTGTCTTTGTCCGCTTGATCGCAGGCGGCGAAGCCGTGGGCTAAGTTGCCGCAGCTCAAGCGCCCTCTGTCGGGGCTGCTCGCGGCATCACGCTGGATGCGGCTCAGGTAGTTGTCGCGCTCTTGGCGGCTACGCTCCAGGATGGCTTGAGTAACTTGATTAACAATAGGATGCATGGAACCGATTCCTTTGCTCTTTTTGTAATAAAAGCACAAAATGAGATAAAAAATCTACATTTATCCTTTAATTATGTAGTTTTTTTACATAAAGGTTGCGTTGCCATGGTGCGTTCTTGGTGTTTCAGCTGAAAAAACTTCGCAACGCGGCTATGCTGATTGCATCGACTTGTTTTAGAGAGATTGACAGCATTGACCGAGCCTGTGCGTAAAATATTACACGTTGATATGGACGCCTTTTACGCGAGTGTCGAGCAACGCGATAATCCTGAGCTTCGGGGCAAACCCATTGCTGTGGGTGGTTCGAAAGAGCGTGGCGTTGTGGCTGCGGCAAGCTATGAGGCGCGCGAATACGGTGTTCGATCAGCTATGCCCTCACTTACCGCTAAGCGACTCTGCCCACACCTGATTTTTGTGAAATCGCGATTCGATGTATATCGCTCTGTATCGGCTCAGATCAGGGCAATTTTTGCGCGCTACACAGATCTAATTGAGCCGCTGTCGCTCGATGAGGCTTATTTGGACGTGACGGAAGATAAGCAGGGTATAGGTAGTGCGATTAAAATCGCGCGATTGATTCGACAAGCGATTTTTGATGAGCTCGGTCTCACCGCCAGCGCCGGCATTTCATACAATAAGTTTTTGGCAAAGATCGCCTCTGATCAAAATAAGCCTAACGGACAATGCGTTGTTTTGCCGGAAAATGGGGAGCAGTTCGTGTCTGTTTTGCCCGTGCGGCGATTTTACGGTGTGGGCCCCAAAACCGCGGAGCGCATGGCTAAACTCAAACTGGAGACGGGTGCGGATATCCGCGCCTGCAGTATGGCGTTTTTAGCAGAGCATTTTGGCAGCTCTGCGGAGTATTTGTTCTACGCAGCAAGAGGGCTTGATTATCGACCCGTTAGACCCAACCGGATTCGGAAGTCAGTCGGTGCGGAACATACCTATCCGCGAGACCTTCTCGATTTGGCTGCGCTCGAGGCGGCGGTGCGCGAAGTAGCATCTGAGGTGTGGGAGCGTTTAGAGCGTCACAAAACGAGCGGTCGAACGATCACGCTCAAGCTTAAATTTTCCGACTTTAAACAGATAACACGCGCGACCTCTTTGCCCGAGGCTGTCCAATCGGAGGGAGAGCTGGACTCGGTGTTGCTCGCACTACTGAGCCGAGAGTGGCCACTGGACAAGCCTGTTCGTTTGGTGGGCGCGCAAGTCTCGGCGTTAAGTTCCAAGGTGTTTCGTGATCATGAGGCCAGCGGAGACCGTGTTGGCGATACGGCTGCAGTGGGGCTGCAGCAGTATCGGTTCGAATTCTAGAGTGTCGTTGCGGCTAGTCTAGATCACTTGCATCGTGGCGTTCTAGGCAACGCTCTTCCTCAGGTCCCCATGTGGTATTTACCCGTTTGCCTCTCTTTACCGCTGGGCGCGCGTCGATTTCCTCTGCCCAACGTTTGACGTTGGTATATTCGTGCACGCTCAGAAACTCTTGCGAGGAATATAGGTTGCCAATAACGAGCATACCGTACCAAGGAAAGGTGGCGATATCTGCGATGGTGTATTCATCGCCGGCAAGAAAACGTCTATGAGCTAAATTTTTGTCCAGTACGTCTAACTGCCTCTTTACTTCCATGGCGTAACGATTGATCGGATATTCGTATTTTTCGGGTGCGTAGGCATAGAAGTGACCAAAACCCCCACCTAGGAAAGCGGTGCTGGCCATTTGCCACATCAGCCACGACATCGTCTCGGCTCGCTGTGTGGCCTCCGTTGGCAGAAAATGGCCAAACTTTTCCGCTAGGTAGATCAAAATAGACCCCGATTCAAACACGCGTGTGGGCGGGTTTGTGCTGTGATCCGAAAAGGCGGGTATCTTCGAGTTGGGATTGATGCCGACAAAGCCGCTCGAGAATTGCTTGCCCTCGAGTATGTTGATGATCCAGGCGTCGTATTCCGCCTCGCTGATTCCAAGTGCCAGGAGTTCCTCTAACATGATGGTCACTTTAACCCCGTTGGGTGTTCCCAGCGAGTACAGTTGGAGCGGGTGTTTTCCTATCGGCAGGGTCTGTTCATGCGTTGCGCCAGCGATGGGCCGGTTTATCTGGGCGAATTTTCCGCCGCTCGCATCATCCCAAGTCCACACTTTGGGTGGGACGTATTTATCTTGGCTCATAGTGACCTCGTAAGCATGTTATAAATATAAGACCCTAGCACTGCGCGAAAATGCTCGAACAAGCAGCTAAGCGCCTGTTACATTACATCTTGAGTGACACTAGGCCAACAGATAAGAAGCACACGCGACAAAAAAATCAGTATAAGGAACGCACATGACACGCACTCGTTTTGGATTTAGGCGCTGGCTAATGGTGTTGGGAGCCGTTTTGCTCAGCGCCTCAGCGCAGGCAAAGCAGCCCAACATTTTAGTGATCTGGGGAGACGACGTAGGTATTTGGAACTTGAGTACCTACAACATGGGAATGATGGGATACCGAACGCCCAACATTGATCGTATCGCCAGTGAAGGAATGAAATTCACGGACTACTATGGCGAGCAAAGCTGCACGGCAGGACGATCCGCTTTTATTACGGGGCAAAGCCCAATTCGCACGGGTCTGACCAAGGTCGGTATCCCCGGTGCTGACTTGGGCATTCAAGACGAAGACGTCACCTTAGCCGCAGTGCTGAAAGACCAAGGGTACACTACGGCGCACTTCGGTAAGAATCATCTGGGGGACCAAGACCGCTTTCTACCTACGAATCACGGATTCGACGAGTTCTTCGGTAACCTGTATCACTTAAACGCTGAGGAAGAGCCTGAGAATCCGGATTATCCACAAGATCCAGAGTTCCAGAAACGTTTTGCGCCGAGGGGTGTTATTCGAAGCTTTGCTGATGGGCGCGTCGAAGACTCAGGCCCGCTTACCAAGAAGCGAATGGAAACCGTAGACGAAGAGTTTCTGAATGCGTCCTTAGATTTTATGGATCGGGCACACGCAGAAGACAAACCTTTCTTTGTGTGGTTTAACTCAACGCGTATGCACTACTACACCCATACGGCCGAGAAGGAGTTAGGACTATCAGGGCAGGGCTTCTACAACGATGCCATGGTTGGCCACGATATGCTGGTTGGGGAACTACTCAACAAGCTGGATGAGCTCGGTATCGCTGACAATACGATAGTGATTTACACCACCGATAACGGCCCACACTACAACATGTGGCCGGATGCGGCGATAACCCCGTTCCGGGGTGAAAAGAACACCAACTGGGAAGGCGGATTCCGCGTTCCAGCGATGATTCGCTGGCCAGGGCATATTCCCGAGGGCGTCATCAGTAACGAGGTTATGTCTCACCTAGACTGGTTCCCGACACTCACTGCCGCCGTTGGGCGAGACAACATCGCGCAGGACTTAAAACAAGGAGCCCGAGTCCAAGGCAAGCCTTACAAAGTACACTTGGATGGCTACAATTTCTTGCCACACCTGACTGGGGAGAGCGAGAAAGGCGCGCGACAGACTTTCTTCTATTGGAGTGACGATGGCGACTTAATGGCCATGCGCGTAGGCGATTGGAAAGCCCTGTTCGCAGAGCAACGTGCAGCGCAGTTCGATGTATGGCGTGAGCCCTTCGTGCAATTGCGTATCCCCAAACTGTATCACCTGCGACGCGATCCTT
>JAUHWV010000110.1 GCA_030427335.1 Gammaproteobacteria bacterium
GGAATTTGTGCAAGAAGCGTTAAAAGAGGCCATCAAAACCGGTAAAGTCACCGTCAGAATCGTCGATGAGAAAATCGTAGTTGAGTTGCGAACCGAACTCCAGAGGGCCCAGAAAGGCTCCACAGCTGATGGCCTCGAGCGTGGCGGACGAATACAAGAAGAAACACTGGAAATCGCCGAGCAAATTGCCGACGTTCAGGCGCTGGTCGTGGGCGAAATTATTGTGGTTGCGGTCACCGCAGAAGACGAGGGGCCCGACGAAATCGAGCTCGACAAAGCCAAAGATACCGGCGACGACGAAATTCAAGCGGTGAACGCACGGTACGAAGACATCAAGGTAGCCCTAACAGATGAAATCAGGGACGGCCGGGCCGAGGTGCGAAAAGATGGCGATAAAATCTTCGTGCGCCTCAATTCGGAAGGTCGCTTTGAATCAGGGGCAGCACGACTATCAGAGGAATTTAAACCTTTACTCGGTAAACTCACCGAAATCTTAACGGCTTTCTCCGGTGTCATTCGAGTCGAAGGCCATACCGACAGCCTTCCGGTGGTATTTAGCCAGCGCTTTCGTTCCAATTGGGACCTATCGGCAGCACGTGCCGCCGCTGTTGCCGACTTCATGTCCATGGAAGCACCTGATAGCGATGCGCGCATCGAGATTGTGGGCTACGGGGAAACACGGCCCATTAGTACCAATGCCACTACAGAGGGGCGCGCTAACAACCGCAGAATCGAGATCATTATTCAATCGGGACAATAACCATGGCCGAGCCCCAAGCAGAAGCAGCAGAATGCCCCGATTGCCCCTCTATGGCACCGCCATGGATGGCCACCTTCGCTGATATGGCAACGCTGCTCATGGCGTTTTTTGTACTCATACTTTCGTTCGCGGAGCTCAACGTACCCAAATATAAAGCAGTTACCGGACAGCTCAAATTTGCCTTTGGTGTACAGCGCGAGATACGAGAACTCGAAACCCCCCACGCTGACAGCGCCATCGCCGAGAATTTCGAATCGATGAAGGTAGACCCAACCCTATTGAAGGTCATCCAGGAGCGGACAACTAACGAGATCCAACCCGAAGATCCACCACTTGATCGTAAACCAAAGGCATCCATCGCATCGGCTAATTTCGATGTTGAGCTCCTAGAACGAGCGCTCGCGGTTGAAATAGCGGAGGGGAGCGTAGAAATCGAAGTGAATGAGAGCAGTATTGAAGTGACTGTGCTGGAGAGTGAAGATGCCTATAGCGAGAACGACATGATCCCCGGTAAGAAGGGGGCGCAGATCGATCACGATTCACTTGAGATCTATGCCAAACTCGCGGAAGCAAAGTCAATCGTCAATACAGATCTAGTCGTAATTCAGCGGTTGGACAAGAAGATTCTGGAGAGACTGCGTCAACGAGCGGCTAATAATGCGCTCAGACAAGCACACATAGCGGCTCAGTTCCAAGCCCTTCAGGCAATTTTGAAAGACAAGCTCAAAAGTGGTGATGCCTCTCTGGAGCGGGTTGATGACCGATTTAAACTGGTACTGAAAGATAAAGGTCTATTCTTGAGTGGCACGGCTGAAATGCACCCAACACTTTTGAGACAGATCAGAGAAATAAGCGATATCATCGCCCCTTCGTCGAACAACGTTTTAGTCAAAGGGCATACCGACAATCGGCCCATTGGCTTATCCAATGAATTCGCCTCTAATTGGGATCTCTCCTCCGCTCGAGCCGCAGCCATTGTCAACTACATGGTCAACATAAAAGAGATTGACCAAGCGCGTTTTACGGTAATGGGACTGGGCGATACGCAACCCATCGCTTCAAACGAAACGGAAGCTGGACGCGAACTGAATCGGCGAATAGAAATTATACTTGATTATTAGTGACGGGCTTGACTAGGCCTCCCAACACGGGTTTAATACGCGCCTTCGCTTTTAGCGCCCAGGTAGCTCAGTCGGTAGAGCAGGGGATTGAAAATCCCCGTGTCGGCGGTTCGATTCCGTCCCTGGGCACCATTAGCGGCGCGGCTTTCAGCCGATCTTGCTTCAAAAGCCTTGTCTCTTCTTGTTTATCCGTAAGCACTATTTAGACCCCCAGACACCGCGACAACACAACGCCGGCGCTCTTCTGTTGACCAAATGGTAGTGACTCGGCTCTACGCAGTTAACGGTGGATGGCATTCATGGCGACTCGATTGATATTACCTCTTCGTTGCTTAGCTTGTTTAATTCTTGGCTTGATGCATACTTGATACGAAGGGGTCGGAGTGCACTCCGACCCCTTCATACTCATGCAACTCGAGGGGGATTTGGCATGGCAGACGAAACAAGAGAGTACGAATACGCGGGTTTTTGGCTCCGGTTTGTCGCGGTATTCATAGACGCATTACTGATATCCTTGGTGACCCTCCCAGTCATGTTGATGATTTACGGCACGAGCTATCTCGAGACGGAGGATTCGTTTGCAGGTTTTTGGGATGCGTTGGTCCAATCTGTACTGCCGATCGCTCTAACGATCTTTTTCTGGCAGAAGTACCGTGCCACCCCAGGCAAGCTTGCACTAAAGCTCGAAGTTATAGACGAAAAAACGGGCGGCACTATGAGTTTTTGGCAATCGGTTGGGCGATACTTTTGCTACGTCTTGTCAGGGCTCATCCTGATGCTGGGATTTATTTGGGCCGCCTTCGACAAAAAGAAGAGAGCCCTGCACGATATCATTTGCGGCACTTTGGTGGTGAAGCGAGAGCCTTAGGAGGCGCACAGCGAAATGACGAAAACCAAACGAATCGCTGGAGTTGATAGCCACAATTCGTAGTTGGAGCAAGCTTATAACGCTGGGAAGTCGCCTAACCTACTCCAAAAAATCCGCTCTTAGTTTGGCAATATCGCTGTCTGTCAAACCCAGAGCCAAGTTCAAGTAGCCCTCTGGTCCTCCCCATTTTTCATCTACGGCATCCAACGCGATCTCAATTAGAGGCACACCATCGGGGGTGATCAACGGATTAGGGCGATCAGACTTACCCTGCCCCGAGTACGCCAACATCATCTTCGCGAAAAAATTCCCGTTTTCAGCCGCGGCTTTTACATCGACATTCCCGCGCTCAAGTGTTGGGCGCCGAAAATCGGTAGACAGCAGGTAGTCCTCTACCACCATCTGCCGAGGCACACCTAGGGTTCGCAAGACCAAAGCGCTCGTAAAACCAGTGCGATCCTGCCCCGCAGAGCAGTTAACCGCAGCCGGCACCTCGCCGGCTAATAAGGTCTGAAAGTACAGCTTCAGCTGAGGAATGAGCGACTCGGGCAAACGACGATAGAAATGCCCCATATCGGATGCGAGCTTACGTGCGTTCGGGCCCGACATATCGCCCATCATGTCTTTCATCTTATAGTCGTGCGCGATCAACGTTACGCCACTATCGCCACCCACCCAAGTATTCGGGTAAAGCTCGCGCTCCTCCAACGACCGCAGATCCACTACGCTCTTAAAACCAAATTGGGCGAGGTAGGCTTTATCTGCGTCGGTGAATGACACCATCGCACCTGAGCGAAACAACAGGCCACGCTTAACCCTCTGTCCCGTTTCCGTCAAATAGCCACCCATATCACGAAAGTTTGAACCCCCTTCAAGAGGCAGTAGACGCCGATAGCTTCGATCAAGCTCCGAGTTTGCGGCCACGTCGGCTTTTGCCGAGATGGTATACAGCGGCGCGCTCAAGCCAATCACCACGGCGATTAAGGTGGCCCACCCGCGACTCGCTCTAAAATTAACTCTCATTACACTGTTCCTTATAAAAAAGGGGGGCTCAGCCCCCGCAAGCAACACCCATCATAGGATGGATTAGGTAAGAGTGTCTACATAAAACAGAAGACACCTTGACTAGTAGTTAATACGGAAACCTAGGGTGTAGTGCTCACCGTAGCTTTCAGACTGGTTAATCGTGCGATTACCGGCATAGCGCACGTCTGTCTCGTCCGTCAGGTTATTTCCGTTGGCGTAGATCGTTACGGTTGCGCCATTCAAGTCCATAGGTAACTGGTACTGCAAGCTCAGATCGACACGCTCTTGCTCACCCCAGATTTCATCGGGGCTTTCGATAGGCGAAATCCACTGATCGCGATACTGGTAATTAACGCGAGCCGAGACGCCGAATTTCTCAAAGTAAACCGAGGCGTTGTAGATCAGATCTGAGGTGCCAGGTAGACCATAAGTTTCTCCGTTCAAGCCCGTAAACTCCGAATCTAACATAGTAATGTTGCCCGAAACGCCAAAACCGTCCAGCGCGGGTGATAATTCTCCGAGGGCTGCGATCAAGTTGATTTCAAGACCGCTCAGCTCACCGTCTTTACCGTTAACCGCACCACTGAACTCCCACTTTTCACCGGTTGCAGAGGCAAGATAAATACCCGCATCCACCAATTTAGTATCGGTGTAAATCACATTATCAATACTTCGGTAAAATCCACCCACAGAGAACATACTGGCAGGCGCAAAGTACCACTCGTAAGACACATCCAGCCCCATCGCCTCTTCCACGTCCAAAGAAGGGTTGCCGCCGGTAATCGTTTTATCTGCAACGCTCACCGCTGCTGCCGCACGCCACTCACCGTAAGTAGGGCGGTTCACACCACTGGTTGCAGAGAGACGCAGCTTTTGATCTTGAGCTAAATCAAAGTTCAAGTGGAGGCTTGGCAATACGTGCATCATGTCGTCGCTCACCGATACCTGCTCGCCCTCAACTAAGCCAGCACTGGTGTAATCGGTTTTCTCTAGTCGTACACCGTAAACCATATTGCCCCAGCTCATATCGGTGCTGATCATCGCATAGGCTGAAAAAATGTCTTCGTCGATTGCGATCTTATTTTCGGTGGGAACCGGCGCCACACCAATGTAGCCGCCCTGAGCCAAGGCTTTGCGCAAACTTGTGTTGTTGAAGTAAGTACCACCTATGCTGTTGGTCGTATTGCTCTGCCACGCCTTGCCGGTGTCGTAAGCGTTAAAGTCAAAATCACCCGGTACGAACCCTGCCAGCTCCTGAATGAAAACGTAGCCTCGACCTTCTCGGGTATCGGACTGCAATCCGACTTTGAGCTCCGAGGGCTTACCCGCAAGGGTGATATCACGTTTCGCATCGAGTTTGTACTGATCTGCGCTGATATCGAGCTCTGACTGCACGTCGAGTGTGAGTGTAATCGCGTAGGCCAAGGTGTTTAGTGGCTGGGCTAAGGTGACGATCGGGTTCGTCTCCGAGCTCATATCGTAAGTAGCCAAGGTAACTGCAGCCCGGCTGTAAGGGATGGGCAGCAGCGTATTGAAGGTGGTATCCGTTTGGTTTACACGGAATTCGACGTCCCAATCGGCAAAGCCAGCGTCCACACCGAAGGTAATCGTATCTGTGGAGTTATCGTAGATGCCGTCTTCCAATAGGCGATTGACCAATGCCGGAGCCGTGCCCCTTAGCCCTTGCTGGGGTGCAATAGACGCAAAATCAAAGACATACTGGTTACGCTCTTCAAAATCCAAAAATTCACTGTTCAGCGATGACACGAACAGGCGTGAGATCGCATTGGAGGGTCGGTATTCCAAGTGAAACCCATCGGCGCTGTCCTCACGGCGCACTTTATAAGAACGGAAATCGAGTTCGTTTACGACCAAATCGCCCGTGGCGGAGCGAGCCAAGTCATATTCGCGGTTGTCGGTAATCTGATCGCGGCTGTTGCTAGAGCTAAAGGCTAAAACCCCGAACTCGTCGGTCGAGTAAGACAGGCGCAACGCTTGCTTTTCGACATCACCACCACCCAACTTTTGTTCGCCCATACCGAGATCTGCATCAAATCCAAAGCCTTCTTTGTCGAAGGGACTGAACGTTTCGATATTGATGTGACCAGCAACAGCCTCTGCCGTCATGTCGGGCGTTACGGCTTTATTGATTTCGATTTTTCGAGTGATAACAGAAGGAAAGCTATCAAAGCGCGGGATGCGGCCATTCTCCGCACCGGGAACATCGATACCATCAAACGCGATGCTCGTGTAGCGAAAAGGTGTACCGCGCAGGTTGATATATCGCGCCTGACCTTGGTCACGCTCAATGGCTAGCCCAGGTGCGCGTCCTAGGCTATCGGCCAAGTTTTGATCGGGGAAGCGTCCAATAGTATCAGCAGATATAACGTCGATAACGTTGTAAGCGTCACGCTTCGCATCGATAGCGGCCTGCTGCGAGTCGCGGATTGGGCTTGCGACCACAACCACTTCTTCTAAAGTTTGTGCCGAAGTTAAACCGGCATAGGCGCTCAGTGCGGTTAAGGCAAGAGCAAGTGGCTTCTTCATCATTTGGTATCCCCTTAGTGTAATTCGTGGCCGAGATCGGCGCATAGCTATAAGCGGGGATAGTGTGGGTTTGGAGATTTACGTTTCGGTGACAGAACAAAGAAGATCTTGTTAAGGTAAAATTACTCGCCTGTAACAAATGCCAAACCACCAAACCCACCACCACGGGTTTTGGTGTGTTTAAACGGCTCGCCAACAAAATTAAGGAACCCACTGCATGACCCAGCGACTCACGCTCACTTTTATTTTTCTTTTTACTGCGAATACGGCAGTTTCCAGTGAGCTTGGTGACTTGAGAGCCGAACTCAATCAGCTGAAACACCTTATGTCGGCTTTGGAAGAGCGGATTGAAAGGTTGGAAGATGAAAGCGCTAATGCCATCATGACGGAAGACGTGGTTGAGCAAGATAGTTCTATAAAATGGCCTAAGGTCGCAGAACACCCAACGAATAGACCTACGGAGAGTGAAACCACCTTCAAATTCAAAGGCGATTTACGTCTGCGCTCCGAAACGATCTCGGTAGATAGTCAGAGCCAACAGCGTGCTCGGCTCCGAGCGCGTGCAAGCATGCAGTACATTGAACCGGGTTTAACAACCGAGTTCGGCCTGATCAGCGGCGGTGACAATCCGGTTGCGGCGAATCAAACACTCGGCAAAGGAGGGTCAAGCAAACCTCTACAGCTTGACCTTGCTTATATCGCAAAAGATTTTGGGCACTCTAACGAAATTGTAGCCGGTAAGATGAAAAATCCTCTCTTCCGCCCAGGTGCACAAGGCTTAGTCTGGGACGCGGAATATCGACCCGAGGGGCTTTTCGTTCGCAATCGCGCAACGGGGCTTGATGTCACCGGAGGCATTGTGATGCTTGAAAGTGATTCGGCCTACGATAACCGGCAATCACTATATGTTATTCAGGGTCGGATCAACACTGCCATCGCTGACAAATCCGGTATCTTCGGACTCGGGTACTATCAGGCTAATCAGGCAGGGCGAACGCCCGCCTGGTCAGGCGATACCATGGCCAATGGTAATAGCATTGATTGTAGCGGCGGCGAATGTCGATATCAGTACGACTACCAAGTGGCGGAGATTTTCTTCGAGCAAACTATATTAGATAGAGTAACCGGTTTTGGGCATTGGATACATAACACCGCGGCAGATCATGATGACACGGGATATATGGTGGGGATCAAGGCAGACTCTATTTTGGGCGTGAGTGGCCTGGACTCCCTCGCGACGTGGCAAAGGCTTGAAA
>JAUHWV010000111.1 GCA_030427335.1 Gammaproteobacteria bacterium
GTGCTGGTGCTGGTGCTGGTGCTGGTGCTGGTGCTGGTGCTGGTGCTGGTGCTGGTGCTGGTGCTGGTGCTGGTGCTGGTGCTGGTGCTGGTGCTGGTGCTGGTGCTGGAGCGGTGGTGGTAACTGCTGAACAGCAAACGGCAGGTCGAGGGCGGCGCGGCAAAGCCTGGGTGAGCCCCTTTGCGCGCAACATATACTTATCGATCGGCTGGCAGATGCAGGGTGGAGCGGCGCAGCTACAAGGGTTGTCACTCGCGGCTGGCGTAGCGGTGCACCGTGCGCTTCAAGCGTTTGGGCTTAACAACCTAAACCTCAAATGGCCAAATGATTTGCTGGTTGATCGCCAAAAGCTCGGCGGTATTCTAATCGAGCTCAACGGCGATGCCGCAGGCCCCTGCCAAGTGGTGATCGGTTTGGGCTTGAATGTGGATATGCCGAAACAGGCGCAAACCCAAATCGATCAGGCCTGGACGGATCTTAGATCGCAAGGCGTCCAGGCCAACCGTAACCAGCTTATTGCTGCTTTAGTTAATAACCTGATACCCCTGTTGAGCGAGTGGGAGCAAACCGGGTTTGGCGATTGGCGCGAACAGTGGCAGCAACTCGATGCGCATAGGGATCGGCCGGTAAAAATTGTGATGGGCGAGAAAACGATCGCCGGTACCGCACGCGGCGTGGATGAGCAGGGCGCGATATTGATTGAGACCACTACCGGTATTACCGCCTTTCATGGGGGTGAGGTGAGTTTGCGTGGTGCGTAGGGCTCGGAGTGTACTCCGGTCCCTTGATCGTGCGGCCGTTTCCGCACCGAACGACTGCATCGGGATAGGATGGCGGGGTTGGAGTGTACTCCGACCTCTTCGTCAGCAATAATACCCTTTTAATCACCAAGGCACCCCACCGTGAGCGCGCGAACCGAACTGCATATTGATCTGGGCAACTCCCGTGGCAAGTGGCGATTGCTGCACGCTAATCAGGTTGTGAGCCAAGGCACGGTAGAGCCCAAAACCGGGCGTGGTCTGCCAATGCTTGATGCGCTTGAAACCAGTCTCGCAAACGGTAACGCGAAGTTCACCTACCCGATTCAGGTCTCGTTCGCCTCCGTTGCCGACGCCGCGATCGAAGCCCACCTTCGATCCAGCCTGCGCGACCATTTCGATTGCGTCATCGAAACTTTATACACCCCAGCACAGGCCTTGGGTATGACCAACTCCTATACTGATCACACTCGAATGGGGATAGACCGCTGGTTGGCTATGCTCGCGGCGTGGTACCCAAACCAAACGGATGTGGTGGTAGTAGATGCGGGTAGCGCGCTCACATTGGATGTGGTGGCGGCCAACGGCCAACATCAAGGCGGGGTGATTATTCCAGGTGCCAATCTAAGCGAGCGCGTGCTGTTGGAAAAAACCGGTAAAGTGCGCTTTGAGGAAGACATCGAGCACGAACTTCTGCTCGGCAGATCTACCGCAGAATGCGTGCGCTACGGTATCGCTCACAGCCAGTTGGGGGCAATTGAATCCATCGCGCGGCGATTTAATCTTAAAAACCATCTTTGGTACTTTGCAGGTGGAGCCGGCGAGTGGCTGATGCAGCGAATAGATGTCGATAGCCGGTTCGCACCTGATCTGGTGCTTGATGGAATCGGTTTTGCTGTCGCCAGCGACTCATAAGTTGGTGCATGCTCAGACTCAATGCATCTAGGTATGCGGCAGATCGCACCTGATTTGGTGAGCGATGGATCTGACGATGTGCTCGCCGGAAAGAAAGATGTTGGTGTGAATTTGGGCGCAACGTACAGATTACGGTGGAAATTGCGTCCGATCTGGCTCTCGGCTCAATTGGTTTTGAGTGCACCGCTGTCGAGAACATTGGGGTATACTCAGGCGGTAAACTGTCGAGATTCAAAGGTCAATCGCCTTGGCATGGGGGCTCAATGTCTAATAACGCTAAAGCTTTCGGTCTGATTTTTCTCAGTATGGCTGTCGTTTGGTTAGCTACTCAAATCATTACGCCAGAGGCACCTGTAAAAAGCGGTGATATCGCTTCGCAGACCATGAATACCGCGACAGATCAATCGCAAATCACGCCTTCAGGCTTACCCGATACTGATCAGCCCCACATCCAGCCGCTGTGGACAGCGAACTCGGGCGACCCAGAAGGCACATGGGGTCTCGATGTGTCGCTTAACTCGTTGACGCCGGGTTCCGAATCCAAAGTTATTTTGGGGTCCGGTTCCGAATACCTAATGCGCGTGCTGTCTGCGTCACAAAAGCAAGAATTACTCCAAATCAATGCAAATATTATCGATAAGGACTACCAAGGCTTTGCGTTGATTACGCTACATGGTGATCTTGTAGTTGGTACTTTTAACACCCCAGAGGGGGTGTTCGAACTTTATGGTTCCACCGATGCATTTCGTTTACGCCGAGCGGCAGAAATTGATGGAAGTCGCCGAAGTGGGGTTGATTATCGTGTTGGTAAGCCTTCTGAATCACTCAGTGTACCTGTAAAAGAAATGCCGACCTTGGGGGCCAAATAAGTTTATGAGGTTGGGGATGACGCAAGTGAAGCTGTTTTCTTTCGCGATTCTACTGAGCTCTCTCGTTACTGGTAGCGTTTGGGCTACTCCGAGACTCGATTGTCCTTGCTCTGTAGATATGACATCCCAGACGACAGCCACCATAGCAGCCTCGGTTGTCAATACATCGAGCGACCTGACGAGCGAGATGCAGCTGGTGGTGCAGGTGAGTGAAACTGTGGCGTTTGACACCTTTTTCGAATTGGCGATCTTGCCTCTCGATCCGCTGCCAGGGTTACAGCGAGCGAGCGATATCTTGGTTAACGTTCCGATTGAGTTTGCATCGGCGCTTGATCTTTACTTCATAAGACTGGGTCTCAAGGTTGAAGAGGAGGGAGCATTCAGAACCGTTGACTCCGTACGCATGCAAGCTCGAAAGCGCTTTGGCTATCAGTTCGGCGAAGTTTACCGGTTGAATGAGGCGGGGGGTAACGTGTTTATGCCTATCAACCCGATGTTTGAGCTTGATTCCTCTGGAGGATTCACGCTCTCAATCCCAAAAATTGAGACGGAATCATGGGGGCCAGATATCGGTGAGCTGACTCTGGAAATATATGAATCGACTTCACCCGTTTTATACGGTGAGGGATATTACATTCAATACAGCGCGCCACTATCTCCAACTTTGACAGCGGCCAATCCTCTTCTCGATGTCTTTATTCAGGATTCACTCTATTATGATTTGGATACCGAGATATACCTTCATTTGGCCATTCGGGATTCCGCCAACGAACTAAAAATGTGGCAGACGGTATACACCGATACCGAAGCCGACTTGGCTCTTAGGGATATTCGCGGCGAGTCGATAGATTATTTGACCGATTCGGATAATGATGGTTCCCCCGATTACGTCGAGAAGCTTGCTGCGACTAACAGCAGCGATTCCAGTGATAAACCCGGCGCCAGTGAAATTCGCGTTCTCTTGCTGCAGTCTGAGGGTTTGCCGAACGGCTACAGCGAATATGCTGCTCGCCTTAATCATATAAAGACGTATGCCAACGCGACTCTGAGCAATAGTCAGGTGGATGCTCAAATTGTCTTTGTTGGCCCCTTGGATGTCAGCACCTCGCCGAACTTAGAGTCTTTCGACAATTCCGAGCTATTGGACTACCTTACTAACAGGGAGGGTGAGTTTGCTAATATTGACGCGCTTCGTGCTCAAAATGATGCAGACCTCATAATTTATTTGGATCGATCGCGAGATCAAGATACGAGTTGTGGCGTGGCTTGGTTATCTGGCACGGCATCTCACGGCGATGTCGCGCCCAGTTTAATTGCATCAGATTACAACGTGGGTGTGGTGGATATGGATGCGCAGTTCTGCTCTTCCAGAACTCTGATCCATGAGATAGGTCATCTGATGGGGCTGGGCCATTCAAGACGGCAGGATTCTGAGGGCACATTCGCTTGGTCAGTTGGGTACGGTGTAGATAATCAATTTGCCTCAATAATGGCCTATGAGACTTCTTTCGGTAATGCGATTGAACAAGATTATTTTTCGTCTCCTGAGCTCGCTACCTGTTTGGGTTTGCCTTGTGGGGTAAGCAGAACGGATCTGCAGCTGGGCGCGGATTCAGCTCTCACTTTAAATGTAGTTCGCTACACCGTGGCTAAGGTCGATGAGGGCTTTTCGCCAGGGCTGTACCTGTTGGGGGCCAACCCATTGGAGCTTGAGTTAGGCGGCGCATTTTCTGATCCGGGCGCAGAGGCGTTTGACTGGGAAGATGGAGATTTATCGGCGAATATTGCCGTCACGAGCAGTGTCGATACCAGCGCAGTTGGTGATTACACCGTGACTTATTTGGTGTCTGATTCAGATGGCAGGCGTTCATCCGCAACCCGGACGGTACTAATCAGAAGCTCGAACGATCGCGATGGCGATGGCATACCAAATGATCAAGACGCTTATCCTGATATCTCGCTCGATGCCTATGTCGATGCTGATGGCGATGGCGCCCCCGATCAATGTGATGCGGCATGTCTTTTGACAGGTATGCAGGCGGACCCGTGCCCTGATATCCCTCTGGAAACCAGCTGTCCGGTTGATGGCGGTGCAGATGGTGTAATAGATACAGATGGAGACGGCTTATCTGATGCACAGGAGGCTACAATTGGAACGGATCCGACAGTGGCTGATACCGATGGAG
This sequence comes from Gammaproteobacteria bacterium, assembly GCA_030427335.1. Taxonomy (GTDB): domain Bacteria; phylum Pseudomonadota; class Gammaproteobacteria; order Pseudomonadales; family Halieaceae; genus Aequoribacter. Next base: position 4,729 of record JAUHWV010000111.1, read on the forward strand.
ATGGTTATTCAGATGGTGAGGAGGTGGATGCGGGAACGGATCCACTGTCTTCGGATGAACAGCCTATGACACGAGCGCTGAGCCCCGCTGTTATTCGTGCCGCCATTGAGGCTCAGCGGGCGAAAGATAATCCCTAGGGGACGGGCGACGGGCGACGGGCGACGGGCGACGGGCGACGGGTGCAGGAAGCAGGAAGCAGGAAGCAGGAAGTGGGCGAAGTGCACTCCGCGCCCCTCGCACAATCCGTTCCAGTGCGGAATCAACCAAAATCCATCAAAACCACCCCAATACTTCATCTAACACCGCGGCCTTGGTGTCCATCATCTCGTGCGCCAAGCCTTCCAGCAAAGCTAAATTCTCTGGCGTCGCATCGTCCATGTCGTCGTTCGCGCCCATCAGAGTCAATTGCAGCCTCTGATAACGCTCTCCCAAAAATAGTCGCATCTGGTGATCCGCCGCATCGGCCATACCGTCGAACATACAGCTCAACAAGGGTAGCAACCAGCCGGCCTTACCCCAACCATCGGCATCTTCTTTATGAATAGTTCGCGTAAGCTCACCGGTGCCGAGCGAGAGCATCTGAAATTCCTCACCGGGGAACAGCTTAAGCGCTTCGGCGTAAGCGGAAACCGAAGGTGAGTTAATAAATACCCCACCATCGACCAGCGTTCGTATGCCTCCATCCAAATCGACATGTGCCGGCTCAAAGTAGGTGGGTGCGGCCGAGGTGGCACGGCAGGCCTCGAGCGCGCGGATCTGATCAAAGCGATCACGCCAGCTCTTAAAGAATACCGTCTCGCGCCGCTCAATATCGTAAGCCGTAACCATCACGTTGGTGAGTGAGTCGCAGAGAAGCGAATCCCCTAGGTAGTGGTGAAGTACCGCTTCGAGCTCTTCGTGATCATAGAGTTCGTCTAGTACGCCGCCTAAAGTGCGAATGCGATCCCAAGTGGTGCCTGAAAAAACGTCTTGGCCGCGTTCGCGATAAAGATCTGCTAAATCTAATGCGCTATAGAGCGGGGTACCGTTTTCATCTCCACGCGCCAGCGCGCATGCCAGAATGCCGCCAGTAGAAGTACCTACAATTAGATCAAAGAGTTCGCATACGCGTTTACCAGTGCGATCTTCAATGTGCGCAAGCACCAAAGCCGGAATAATGCCACGAATGCCGCCGCCGTCTATCGAAAGTATGCGTTTCATGTGTACTGCAACTTAATACGTTCCGTCTATGCTAGCACGTTAGTAGAAGTCGAGGCCCCTTTAAATACCACTTCGCCCCCGGGATCGAGTTGTTTTCACCAAAAATATCGGAGAATGTTTAGGCCTCGCTATTTAGCCAGCAGGGGCGCTGCCGCTGCAGCCATTTGTGCATTGCTGTGCTCGGCCCCCGGCACGATTACTTGCTCCCACTCAAAGGGGCTATTCAATCGGCTTGCGAGCCCTTGCGCCTGACTAAAAAAGGTCTGACCACGCGCGAAGCGGTGGGGGCCCTGTGCCATTGCTTCGGGGGTGCGCCTAAGCGAGCGGTGGTTCGGGTCGATGTCCTTATCACCCAGCATAACGATCACCTTTTTATTCAGCACTGGCGCAATGGATTGCTCACTTAGCCCACTTGCTTTAAATCCATAGGGAAAGTCGGTTGCTTCATCCGGCATGGTGTACCAGCCGGCATTCGCGGTAATGATGAGTTCCGTTCTGGCCTTGGGTTTATAGAACATAAAACGGTGCACGAACTGAGCGCCCGCAGAATGTCCGTAAAGCCGGTAATGGGTGCGATTCGACGCCATGCGCTGTTTAAACTCGTCGAATATCAGATCGATAGCTGAGAACGACCAAACCTTTTCATCGTTCACGCTACCCTCTTTATCAAAGACATTACCGAGATTGTAACCGGCGGCCTTGGGAAAGTGAGTTTGAGAGAATTCGGGTACGAGTAGCACAAAGTTATAATTTTCGGCGTAGTCACGCCATTCGGCATAGTAGCGGTCTGCGTCTCGCCCCACACCGTGCATTACAAAGACAATGGGCGAATCCGCCGTTGCATTAGAGGGTACATGAAACCAGACTCGAGTCGTTGGCCCTTCCCAGCCCGTGAAGACGTAGTAAGGTTTTGCCTGATTACTGGCGGCATTGGCCTCTGCTTTGAATGAGCTCGCCGGTGTGGTTAGTAAGAGTACTAACATCAACAGCGACACTCTCGCGGTTTTGATGGCCCCTCTGCTGGCTCGTATAGCTGACGCCATGGGATTTTAAACCACTGCCGCCTGAAGCACTTCGCTGTAGCTTCTGAATATGCGGGTGTCGTTGTAAGCCCCACGCTCTTGCAGCAGCTGATGCATGCGCTTTAAGTTGTAAGCGGGCACGCCCGCCGCAATGTGATGCTCCAGGTGGTAGTTCACCAAATTGGGGCCGATCCACAAGCGGGTAAACCAGTTGGTGTAAGTCGTGCGTGTGTTATCGCGCGGGTCGGGGCTCATAAGGTTCGGAACAGCTGCGTGCTCAGATACCTGACGCAGTCGTACGGCCAGCATATGAATTGTCATCATCGCGCCTAACCAAACCAAGTAGAGCCAGGGTGCGAGTGCCAGGCTTAATACGGCAAAAATCATAAGTTGCGATAGCCACAACAGGGCGAACGGTTTGGCATGCGCTCGCTTCTCAGGATCACTACTGAGTAGGCCTTTTAATCCCATGAGTTTGTAGGCCATCAGCTTAAAACCCGTTTGGCCGGTAAGGTCACGGATCACCTTGCGTTTAAAGCTGGTTTTGGAGACAGGGTAGTTTTGGTAGTTGGAACGGTCAGGGTCGTCTGCCGTACCCGCAAGCCGATGATGGTTGCGGTGC
>JAUHWV010000112.1 GCA_030427335.1 Gammaproteobacteria bacterium
GCAACCGCCTTTGGCCATCATGCTGGTGCCTGCGACACCATTGATACCTGATGCGTAGAGTGCATCCATACCTTTCGCAATCCTCGGCGCCCAAGCACCTGCATCACCCACGATTGGCGCACCGCCAGCACCGCTGCTGTGACAGGCTACACAGGCAGCGTTGTACACAGCATCGCCCGCGCGAGGCTCCGCGTTTGCAACAACCGCCGCACCGCCACAAGAAGTGTCACCTTGCAGGCAGACATCACCCACCGGCGCGATTCGTGCTTCAATTTCAGCGCGCTGTTTGTCTGAGATCGCCCAAGCAGCAGACGCCATTACGAGCATACACACCAAGCTTGCTAAGGTTTTTTTCAACATGGTCAAGACCCCTATTTCAAAAGTGGCGGCATTATAGCGGGATTATCTCAGCTTATAAACCAAGAACATTTGTCGAGTCTCAAGATTTTGTGCAAACTTAGGCTACCTCCAATAATTAGGCGTCACGCTATGCACCTGTACAACTACGACCCCGCACCGAACCCACAGCGTTTAGTTCACTTCATGCGCTTAAAAGGGATTGAGATTCCCACAACTCAAATCGATCTGGGCACGCTGGAACAGCACAAACCCGAGTTCCAAGCCATCAATCCAGCGGGAACCGTTCCCTGCTTGGTGTTAGACAGCGGCGAGCAGCTCACTGAGGTCATCGCGATTTGTCAGTATTTGGAGCTCGAGCACCCCGAAACCCCACTAATGGGGTCTACTGCACTAGAGAAAGCCTTGATTTTGGAGTGGGACCACAAGATTTTCACTAACTTACTGAGTGCGATCGCCGACATGCTCCGCAATGGCAACCCCAATTTTGCGGGACGCGCGCTACCCGGTCCGATCAAGCTAGACCAGATCCCAGAACTAGTTGAGCGAGGGCGCGTGCGATTACAGCATTGCTGGGATGTGTTTGATCGAGCGCTCGAGGGGCGCGATTACCTAGTTGGCGATCAACTCACCTTTGCGGATATTGACCTGTATGTTGCTATGAGTTTTGCAGGGTGGGTTCGAGAGAAAGTGCCTGCGAGTGCGACTAATTTGGTTAATTTTCAGTCCCGCATGAAAGACTTGCTCACTACGTAGCGCAGCCCACATTTAACGGTGTTAATTCGCAAAGGCCTCGCTAGCATTTATTTGATGTCCTTGATCACAGCCTGCGGTGATCAAGGACCCACGCCGATGTTCGATGATTACGAAGATCGCTTATACCGCACGCTGGACATTCAAGTCGGGGATCAAAACGACTCAGATGCGCAGCCTGACTTTGTCAAACCGCGGCCCGAACAGTGGCAGATTGATCTTGAATCTCTCGATCTTGGCCCCCTCGATTTTCTTGCTCTGACCGGTTGCGAGCTCCAAATTATTGTGGGCAAGCGAAACTCCAGTCTCGGAAAATTAGCTAAACCCTCGCAGCAGCTGGTTCTCGATATCGAGTTTTTGCAGCACGCTCCAGCGTGTTTATCCCACCTTCGACAGTCGAATGGCGATCTCGAACTCATAGGTAAAATAGAGGCCGCACAAGCCCTCAAAATCAATCAATTAGAGAGTCGCATCTTCAACGCAATTTTTGCGGGACCCGAATGGCATCAGTTTTGGCGACGCCAAGACATTCCCGAGGGCTATCCACAAGCGCAAACGAGTGACGAACTGATTTCAATCTTGGATCAGCTCAGCCAACAAATATCCCTCTGGTTGAATGGCCACTATGAGGTTGACTCGATTTATTTTGAAAACCTGCTCAACGAGCTCAGAGCGGGTGACGGCGGCGTTTTACTGAAGGCAGCTGACTTAGCTAATACCTACTTTGAAAAATGGGCGCGGGGCATGGAAGGATCCCCCCACTTTGCAGAACCCTGCACCAAAATTAGGGGCGACCGGCGCGATATATTACGAAACGTGAGCGCACGTTTTTTCGCGCAGGGGGTGCAGCAATGGTTGGCGCCCATAAGTTCTCGGGCCGTTAAAGTGACAACGGCAACCCATAGGCTAGAAGCTTTAGTAGAGGAAGCGCACCCCGCTGGGTATCAATCATGGCGGAGCCAAAGAGATGAGCGGCTTGAGACGCTGCAACAGCGCCCCAAGCAACACGTTATGCACCTTACGCGTTTTCTAGAACCCTGCTCCTAGAAGTTCTTACGCAAGGTCAAACCAAAAGTACGCGGTGCACTTGGGTAGCCATTGAAGCTACCTGCCTGCGCCACTGAGGGGAAGTTCGTGATCAAGTACTCGTCATTAAACAAGTTACGCGCCCACACGCCTACTTCCCAACCGTCGATATCGATACCGGCTGAGGCGTTCACCGTGCTCACTTCACGCGTTGCACCACCCACTGCATTCAAAGGTGCAAAGGAAGGGTTGGCCGCGCCGCCGTCTTGAATATCCACCTCGCTATCGTACTGGTAGTCGGCTCTTGCAAAGCCTTCGTAACCGCCAACTGTGAAGTTGTAGGTTGCAGCCAACGAGAAGCTTTGCTCGTGGATACCGCCCGGCTGTGTACCTGAGATGTCGCCGATCGCAGAGCCTTTGAACTCATCGTATTCGGGATCAATCAGGATGCCCGAAAAGGCCAGGGTCAGATTGTTCGTTGGGTTATAGGCTAGATCGAACTCCAAACCTCGAGCCGACTGGCTACCAGCATTGGCAAGCGTAAAGGCGGCCCCGGTAAAGGTATTCGACTGAAACCCTTCAATGGTCTGATCAAAGATGGCGATATTCAAGAAACCCCAATCAAAGCGACCTTTCAAACCCAGTTCAAATACTTCGCTCTCTTCAGGACCTGCCAGACGCGTGCCAGGAACTAGGTTCGCGGGCAGCGTCGCACCAGCCGCCGTTAGAGCCGAGATCTCCGCGGGGGTTGGTCGCGAGTCACGAGAGAGGTTCCACGAAGTCGCTTTGTAACCCGTCGATAAACTCGCGTAAACGTTAATGTCGTCAGACCAGTCGTAGGCCAAACGTGCGGTGTACGTTACTTTGCTGTCGTCGGATTTCCCATCCAGTGCTGCGTTTGGATAACCCAAAAGCTGGGGTAAGAACTGCAGCGCCTGTAAACCCAAGAGCGGGTTCTGTGCTGGGTTAGTCAAATCGATCTGAGAAACACCGGCAACAATAGCTTGCTGCAGCTGTTGGAAGCCAGCCGCACCTACTGGGTCGGAGGTCACCAGTCCAATGTTGGCTGGGGTGAAAGGTAAACCGAACACAGCGGGAAACTGCTGCGCCAAAGTCAAACCTACCAACGCTTGAAAACCATCTGCACCGTCAAGATCAAGCTTGGAAAACGCGTCTGAGTTCTCCTGTATTAGACTCGTTTCTTTCTCGTCTTGGATGTAGCTTAATCCGAGTGTAGCCGTTAATCGATCGCTTAACGCAATATCCATCTGCCCGAAAATGGAGCTCGACTGGTTCGTTTGCTTCGCGTATTCGCGCACCGCGACGCCATTATGGAAGGTGCCCGGCGCGTATCCGAGTAGCGCTTCCAAGCCCAGAACGGTTCCTGTGCCACCCGTTAAAATATCTACATAACCTGAGAAGGCCGCACCAAAATCGAGACCATTGCGATAATCGATGTCTTCGTCGAAGTAAAAGAGACCGGCGACCCAATCAATCGAGTCGGTGCCGCCTGAAATACGCAGCTCTTGCGTAAAGGTTTGGATGTCGGTTGAAGTGGGCTGATTGCCGATCAAATCAGCACCACCGAAGTCAACATCCGAAAAAGGCTGATCAAGAAACGAATCGCGGTAGGCCGTGATACTGGTCAAGTCGAAATTCTCGAAGCCGATTTCCGCGTTAATGGTAATGCCGCCATTCTCGGCGATATTGATGCTGTCATTGTTGTAATACACGTCGTAGCTGAAAGGGTTTTCAGCATCAAGCGCACCACCTAGGGCGACCACGGCAGCGCCGGTAGGACCATTGACCAAGTTTGCGACCGTGCAGCAAATTTCATCGAGCTCATCGTAATCGGCAATCACGCGAATGCGCGTTTTGTCATTGGGCTCGATCAACAAGTCAGCGCGGACACCAAAGCGATCTCGGTTAGAAACGTCATTGCCCGTAGTCAAGTTATCGGCATAGCCATCGCGCTTATTCAGCGAGCCGCTTACAGCTAAGGCAACCGTATCGGACAAGCCGGTGCTGTAGTAGCCCTTGGCTGTTTGGTTATTGTAGTTACCAATGCCTAACTCAACGTACCCTTCTGGCTCGTATGTCGGCGCCGCAGTTACCACGCTCACCACACCCGCTGACGCATTCTTGCCGAACAAGGTACTTTGTGGACCTCGCAACACTTCTATGCGTTCGAGCTTAGGTAAATCGGAAATCTGGCTCTGTGCCCGCGAGCGATAAACTCCATCAATAAAGACTGCAACGGAGGGCTCAATACCCGGATTGTTTGCACCGTTCCCGAATCCACGAATAATAAAAGTGGTCTGGTTGGCATTTTGAAGCTGAGAGACACGTAGAGAGGGAACGACACTCTGCAAATCAAGAACGTCGCGAATCTCGGCTTGCTCAATCGTTTCGGATGTTGTCACAGAGACAGCAATTGGCACTTCTTGCAGCGTTTGCGCACGCTTTGACGCCGTAACAATGATCTCTTCGAGCGGACCTTGAGCGACTGCAGGACCAGCCAAAAGCGCTCCGGCTACTGCAAGTGAAATCACTTTAGGGGTTTTTAAAGCCATAACGAATACCTCTTTAATGTTATGTGGTTAGATGGCGTAATCGACTCTGCGTCGAACGCTTATCAGTGTACACCGACGAACGTCCGTTGTTCAGTGAAATTACGGTAATAGGTCACAAATAGATCTCGGATGCAGATGTATTTATGCATTCATCTATACTCTGGCACTGTCGGCTTACCCAACATACAATACACCCTCATGGTTTTAAGCGGATGTTGACTATGTCCCAAGGATTTCAATTCGACGAGCGCTTAAGCGCCCTAGACCAAATTATGTTGCGCGCAGAAAGTAACCCTAAGACGCGCAACTGGGTTCTATCCCTTGTTATCCTCGAATCGAAACCCGATATTAACCGACTGTTGGAGCAATTTGAGCGCGCAAGCCGCGAGTTTGTGCGTTTGCGTCAGCGAGTCGCGACGCCAGCGACGCCATTGGGCTATGCTCGCTGGGAAGCCGACCCCAGCTTCAAGCTCGAGCATCATTTCCAGCACATTGCGATGCCCAGAGGGAGCAATTTCGATGACCTTCTCGAGATGGCGTGCCGCTTTATAAATAAGTCTGGCGATCTAGATCGCCCCCTTTGGGAAGCTATCCTAATAGATAATGTTAAACATCCCGCAGGGAAAACCGCGTTTATGATGAGAATGCATCACGCTGTTGCCGATGGTATGGGGGCTGTGCAGCTCTTTTTATCCTTGTTCGACACCAGTGCTGATGCACCACCGCGCCCCTTCGCCGATCTGCCCGAAGTGAATTCGCGCAGCTGGTGGCAAAAGGCCAGTGCTGACATTCAAGACTCAATTCCAGATGCGCTCGCTCTGGGGCAAACAACGCTGAAAAAAGCGCTCAAGCGCGTGAAATCGCCTATTTCCCAATGGCGAGACGACATCGAAATGGCGAGCTCTATTCAAAGACTCTACGGATCGAAGTCCACCCCGGGTTCGCCGCTTCTGGCCGAACGAAGCCTAGACCGTCAATTTCTAGCCTGGGACTTTCCCTTCCCACCCTTCAAAAAAGCGCTCAAAACACTCGGCTGGTCGGTTAACGATGGCTACCTGACCGCACTCACAATTGGCCTAAAACGTTACCACGAGTCCTTGCACTGCCCCGTCGACTCAGTACCCGTGACGATTCCCGTAAACGTTCGCAAAGGCGAAGAAAACGAACAAACTGCCGGTAATCATATTGCTCCAGTAAAATTAAACCTACCCACTGGCTGCGATTCGCCTCATGAAATAGCAAAAGCCATTGGCGCTAACGTTAGAGCATCGCTCGCCGAACCCGCTTTAGGTGTCATGAATTGGCTCGCGCCGGTTATTAAAGGCGCCCCACAGTTTGTGGTTGATAAAATCGCCGACAGCCTAGCAGAAGTTGATATTCAAGCCAGCAACGTTCCGGGCTACCCGTTTGCCCCTTACTTAGCGGGTGCGAAAATCGTGCGCTCTTACCCTTTTGCACCACTCCCCGGGGTTGCGATTATGGCAGCGCTCTACACCCAAAATGACGTCGCACAGATGGGTATACAGCTCGACAGAGCTTCTGTGGAAGATCCAGCGCGACTGCAGAAATGCATACAGGAAGGGTTTGCCGAGATAGAAGCTCTGGCATCCGCACAATCGTGATTGAGTCGGAGCGCAGATTTTAAATGCACTCCGCTTGCCACCGCTGCGCTCTAACCGTAAGGCTGTTGTCTAACGACATTGGTTGGGCTTGTCTGCGTTAGAGCCGCAATGCTTTCTTGCGGCGCACTCGAATCGGCTGATTGGCGCTCTCGCCGTAAGACCTTTTGCGGTAAACTCGGCTCAGCTGATTTGCGTTTTAACCGGGAATCTCCATCGAATTTTCAACCTTGACGCCTTGGCCCACCATCTCGTCATAGGCACTGGCGTGCAACAGCGTGAAACGCGCCACCTTGCACCTCGAGAAAACACGCTTGATACCCTCTGCCGAAGGCCTGCGAATCGAGGTCCCCTTCTCGATTAACAGATGAGTTTGGCCGTGTATCTCGAGTCTCGCGCTATATAGTGAGGGCATCAACGATAGAATAACGACACGGTCGATTACAAAATCTTCCGTAAGCTGATCTATTCCAATTTTATGTACCATAATTCAGCTTTTCATATCCTTGCTAGATAGCTGAAGTTGGCGCCAAGGCTTGCCGCTACACGCGGCTCGATTTGGGCAGTCTGCCGTGCACCCCCGACAGGGCAGGGGCTGCTGGGGCATATGGGTTTCCTTAGTCATGTTGCTGCTTTTCCTCTAAAACGGATTGAAGGGCTCGTTCGACCAAGAAACGAGCTTGATTTACGTAGGCATGCACGCAGGCGTGCGTTGCGGCATCGGACCAACCCTCTACCGCACAGTCAGCAGAGTAGGTCTCGAAATGGTTAAGCGATTCAATCAACTCCGCCAAATGATGTGTACACCCACAGGGAAGAGCTGACTCCACGCCTTTTAGCTGAAGCAGTGAGTCGGAAGTGAACAACCGTGGCTTTAGCACAGCCAATTCGCCCGCATCGGTATTACCTTGATCTATCTCAATCAACTGCTTGAGACGAGCGATATGTACGCCAAAACGTTCAGTGTCGAGGGGCCCCTTCAAAGTAGAGACGCCTCGCTCGGCTAACTGCTCTATCCAATGCGGGTTTCCAAACTCGTACACAACTAAAGTGCTGGGATACCCAAGCTGGCTCCGTAGCCGCTCAATACGATCAAATCGTATCTGGCTTAAAGCGCCTACCGAAAGCACCAAAAGTTCCGGCTCGTATCCTTCTGGACCGACGCCATCCTCGATGCCCTCAAACGACTGCCGCAA
>JAUHWV010000113.1 GCA_030427335.1 Gammaproteobacteria bacterium
GACGATACAATCAACATTCACTCCGAAGCAGATCTCGCAGCAACGCTGGAAAGTGCGTCTCCCGGTGATCGTGAAAAGTGGTCACGCTTCTTGCCAAAATTGGGCTCAATCGACATCGACGGTTTATTTGATCAAAGCCTCAGCTTGTTACTGGATGGCATTGCGCTTCGAGTTCAATCAAGTGCTCTCTAACCAAGCCACTGACCATGTCCACATCAGCGCTCATCACTCAAGCCACTTCCTGAATAAATCAGCGCTCATTACCCAAGCCAACGACAATGAATAAATCAGCCCTTTTTAACGAACCAATTAATCGCCGCAACACCGGAAGTGATAAATGGGACAAATACCCCAGTGAAGACATCATTCCTATGTGGGTTGCCGATATGGATTTTCGGGCGCCACGGGAGGTACTCCAAGCCATTACCGATCGCAACCAGCATGGGATCTATGGTTACCAATCCAAACCTTTGGATCTACTGCGCTTGATTCAAGTGCGCTACAGCGCGCGCTACGACTGGCATTTCGATCTGGATTCGCTGTCTTTGGTGTCGGGGGTTGTGCCCGCGATGAATCAAGTGTGTCGAGCCTTGCTGTCAGAAGATGAATCGGCGATCACCGTTACCCCCGTGTATTATCCTTTTTTGGCCATGGGGCAGAACAGTGATCGCACCTTAATCCAAGTCCCAGCTCAGCCACTCGGCGGTGGTACGCCCAGCGACAGGTTTGACCCGACCTACGCCAAGAATCACTACCCCTACCCTATTGATGCTTTACGAGATGCGCTTGAACGCAACCCGCAGGCGCGCCTTTTGCTGCTGTGCAACCCATGGAACCCAGTTGGTCGTGTTTTGTCTCGAGCCGAGCTGGAAGCAATCGCAGCCTTAGCTCGTGAGTTTGATCTGATTATCTGCTCAGATGAAATTCACTTTGAGCTGCTATTCGACGACAACCGGCACATCTGCATTGCCAACCTCAATGAGGACATACGGCAGCGCACTATTACCGTGTCAGCGGCGACTAAAACCTTCAACATAGCGGGGTTGGGTGGCGCTTGGGTCATTATTGAAAATCCCGACCTACGAGGAAAGTTCGAGCGCTTCGGTCTCGGTCTAAACCAAGGTAACAATCCGCTTACCGTCGCAGCAACACAAACCGCCTTAGCCGAGTGTGAGTACTGGCGTCTCGGCTTGCTCGAACATCTGCAATCGAACCGGGCGCTGCTTCGCTCAACCATCGAGCAGATTGAAGGTATCTCAATGAATGAGATCCAAGGTACCTATCTCGCGTGGCTCGACATACAAGCGCTGAACTTGGTCGATCCCGCCGCGTTTTTCGAGGCGCGTGGGCTCGGGCTATCACTTGGAGCCCAATTCGGAGGGCCGGGCTACATGCGTCTCAACATGGGGTGTACTCGGGCTACGATGATTGAGGCCTGTAAACGTCTGAGCGCTATTTGATGCGAAGGAGTCGGCAACGGATCTGAGCGTACTAAGGAGTCGTAGTGTTCTAAGCCCCCTTCCGGGACATCTCGGCGACTGGCTGATATCAGACTGAGAAGGCGCGGTCATGTACCACTGTCGATCAACGCGGGTTGACGCATGCAGGGGAGTCGGACGATAAAAGAGGGTCGGACTCCGACCCCCACCTAGGAAATCGTAAGGACTAGTCGACCTTAACCTACAAACGCACGCTCAATCACGTAATCGCCGATCGTGCCTTGGTTGGGCGACACCTGCAGGCCAAACTCATCGAGCATAGCCGAGGTATCTTTCAGCATCTCCATGCTGCCGCAGATCATTGCACGATCATGCGCAGGATCAATCGGCGGCAAGCCCAACTCTTCGCACATCTGTCCTGAACGCGTTAGGTCGGTGATGCGCCCTTGCCGCTCGAAAGGCTCACGCGACACAACGGGATAATACAGCAGCTGCTTGCTGCAGTACTCACCCAAGAACTCGTGCTCCTTAAGCTCTTTTGAGATGTAATCACGATAAGCTAGGTCCGACACGCGGCGCACGCCGTGCAGCACAACCACATGCTCATAGCGCTCATAGGCCGCTGGGTCGCGAATAATCGACATGAACGGCGCCAAGCCGGTGCCTGTAGAGAACAAAAAGAGATTACGGCCGGGGTTCAAATCAGCCAGCAGCAGCGAGCCCACCGGCTTTTTACCCAACAAGATCTGATCGCCCGCTTTGATATTGCACAAGTGAGAGGTCAGTGGCCCATCCGGCACCTTGATACTCAAAAACTCGAGGTAGTCATCATAGCTTGCGCTAGCGATAGAATACGCGCGCAGTAAGGGCTTACCGTTGATCTCCAGTCCAATCATCACGAACTGCCCCGTCTCAAAACGAAACTCACGTGCGCGCTCGGTTTTGAAGCTGAAGAGCTTGTCGTTCCAATGGGTAACCTCTGTTACCGTAACGGGGGATGTCGCAGCCATGGGCTTAACCACCTTTTGATGAAAATCCAATGCGCGCGCACTATAGCCAAGTGACTTAGCGATGGCCAGCCCAGCGTAAGAATTACTGGTGCTAACCTTATACTTTTTGACACATATCACTCACCCACTCATGTAAGGCACAGCAATGGTCGTACTTTCCGTTAAAGGAGGGGAGCACTACAATGAAAGTCGTATCAAGGTGAACGAGGCGAATCATGTCCTGGTTGCAAACATTACTTCAGTTGAAGCCCCGAGATCGAGGTTTCCACTTGATTACGCATGAAATCGAGCAAGCTTTACCTCATCTAAAGGAGTACGAGCTGGGTTTACTGCATATCTTCATTCAGCATACCTCTGCTTCGCTAACCATCAATGAGAACGCCGACTCAACGGTACGTGGTGATTTCGAGCGGGCTTTCAACCGCTTAGTTCCGGAAAACGCACCCTATTACGAGCACACACTGGAGGGGAGCGACGATATGCCGGCACACATCAAATCGAGCCTACTCGGGCCTGAGCTTACGGTGCCCATCAGCGCTGGCCGCCTTGCGCTTGGAACCTGGCAGGGGATCTATCTGTGCGAGCATCGAGATCATGGCGGAGCCCGAACTTTGGCACTTACGCTTCAGGGGCAAACAAAAAGCCGCTAATCAGAAGGTGAGTACTCAGGTTCTAAGCTGTCTGATATAGTGTGACGCGATTAAATTCCCGCGATTCATCTAGATCGGGCACCGTGTGGCTCGCAATCACTTCGAGTGTATTCAATCCAGGTAATGGCATTCCTTTCAAACGGGAATCCGCAACCAAAACGTCGCTAAAAAATGCATTGAACTTACTGAGAATCGGCAAATTCTCTCGGTCGTAAAACACATCGGCAACGGTCACGACCGAACCCTGATACTGAGCATCGTTCAGAATCTGCGCGATATCCTCGCTGTACTCTAATTCAACCCCACTCGCCTCGGCATTAACTTGAGTAGCGGCCAGTGCAATTGAATCCAGATCGCAGGCGATCGCGCGCTCAGCGCCCGCCAGCTTGGCAGCAATGGCGACGATGCCGCAACCCGCGCCGAAATCCACCACCGTTTTGCCTGCCACCAAACTGTGGTTATCAAGCAGGTATCGCGCGAGCACTTGGCCACTGGCCCAGCAAAAACACCAGTAGGGTGGGTCATCCATTAAGGCTTCTGCGACATCGGCCGGTAAGCCCTCACGAGGGTAATCGTCACTTATGAGCAGCAAGGGTAATTCGGGCGTTTGAGGAGGCCGTTGCCACTCGAGTCGAGCACCCGGTATTCGTGATTTAAGATGGGACTCAAGCTGCTCTTGCATGGCAATGTTCGAAAAATGATAGGGCGTTTAAGGTAAACGAATCACCCCTCGTAGCCAAGCGTACGGAGGGGTCGGAGTGTAAACTCCGACCCCGGGATCGAGGTCGAAACCAGACAAACGCTAACTGCGTTCCGGACGAAGGCGGCCGAGTACACTCCACCCTCTGGATCGAAATCGAATCCAAACGAACGCCAATGGCGCTCAGGGCTAAGGGGTCGGAGTGGACACTCCGCCCCCTTCGTAAGAAGCCCGCTGCCGGGCTCCTCGTCTTAAATCAACCAAGGGCTCTGAGCATCGATATCAACACCGTATTGTTTAAGGGCACGAGCAATCACCTCGCCCTTCACCAGGCCTTGTTTCTGCAATGCATGCAAAGCAGCAATCACAATACTGCCACGGTCAATCTCAAAAAATTCGCGCAACTTAGACCGCGTATCGCTACGACCAAAACCATCCGTACCCAGCACGGTAAATTGCGCCTCCACGTAGGGCGCAATCAATTGGGGCAAAGCGCGCACGTAGTCTGTACAGGCGAGCACCGGAGCACGACCTTCCAAAGCCTCGCTCACCCACGCCGTTTTGGGCGTATCGGTAGGATGCAAGCGATTCCAGCGCTCACACTCACGCGCCTCACGCTCCAGTTCCGTGAACGAGGTAACGCTAAAGAGCTCAACGTTCACATTCCATTCACGAGCCAGTAATTCAGCCGCCGCCTGAACCTCTAAAAACACGCTACCGGAACCCAACAGGCGCACATTTAACTTCGAACCCTTTACTTTGAATTCCGAAAACTTATACATCCCGGCAACGACTTGATCTTCAACGCCTTCCGGTAGCGAGGGATGCGGCATGTTTTCATTGGTAACGGTCAAGTAGTAGAACTCATCGCTCTGCTGCGAGAGCATACGGGTCATGCCATGCTGAATAATCACCGCGAGCTCGCCCGCAAAAGCCGGGTCATAAGCGCGACAGTTCGGGACCGTTGCCGCAATCACATGCGAATGACCGTCCTGATGCTGCAGGCCTTCGCCGCCTAGGGTGGTACGCCCCGATGTCGCTCCGATTAAAAAGCCCCGCGCACGCTGATCAGCGGCGGCCCAAATCAAATCACCGATCCGCTGAAAACCAAACATCGAGTAATAAATGTAAAACGGCAGCATGCTAATGCCGTGGGCCGAATACGCTGTAGCCGCAGCAACCCAAGAACTTATGGCTCCCGCTTCGCTGATACCTTCTTCTAAAATCTGACCGTCGAGTGCCTCGCGGTAGCTCAGAATCGAGCCGATATCTTCGGGCTCATAGCGCTGCCCCACGCTGGAATAAATGCCCACTTGTTTGAACAAATTGGCCATACCGAAGGTACGCGCTTCATCGGCCACGATCGGTACCACGCGTTGCCCTAGGGCTTTATCCTTAAGCAAGTTCGTGAGCATGCGCACAAAGGCCATGGTGCTCGACATTTCCTTGCCGTCCGCCTTCACAGCGAATTCAGCAAAGTCAGCTACCGATGGCGAGTTCAACACCTCAGCCACGGCTCGACGGGCGGGAATATAGCCGCCCAGAGCGGCACGATGCTTGTGTAAGTACTGCATCACGTCGCTGTCCTCGGCTGGCTTATAGAACGCCAAGGATTCAGTTTGCTCGTCGCTCAGGGGCAAATTGAAACGATCTCGAAAATCGAGCAAAGCTTCGCGATCCAGCTTCTTCTGCTGATGCGTGGTCATTTTGCCCTGACCCGCCTCGCCCATACCGTAGCCTTTCTTAGTCTGCGCCAAAATCACCGTTGGTCTGCCCTTATGAGCGACCGCCGCGGCATACGCGGAATAGATCTTAACCAGGTCGTGACCACCCCGCTTTAATTTGTCGATCTGTTCATCCGTTAAGCCTTGCACAAGCGCCCGAAGCTCTGCGTTCTGACCAAAGAAATTATCGCGGTTGTAGCGACCGTCTTTTGCGGCGAAGGTCTGAAACTGGCCATCAACGGTATCGGCAAAAGCACGAATTAAAGCGCCCGTTTTGTCGCGCGCAAACAGACCATCCCAATCGGACCCCCACACCAGTTTGATGACGTTCCAGCCGGCTCCACTGAATAAAGCCTCGAGTTCGTCAATAATCCGGCTATTACCGCGCACCGGGCCATCTAAACGCTGGAGATTGCAGTTCACCACCCAAGTCAGGTTATCCAAACCCTCCCGAGCAGCCATGGTAAGCGCTGACATACTCTCGGGCTCATCCATCTCGCCATCACCGAATACACCCCAAACGCGGCGTGCTTGCGTATCAGCCAGACCGCGGTGGTCTAAGTAACGCATGAATCGTGCTTGATAAATGGAGCTGATCGGGCCAATCCCCATCGAACCCGTGGGGAACTGCCAAAAGTCGGGCATGAGCCATGGGTGCGGGTAAGAGCACAAGCCCTGCACACCCGAACGACTCGCGGTGACTTCTTGACGATAGTGCGCTAAATCGTCTTCACTCAAGCGGCCCTCTAAAAAGGCGCGGGCGTAGATCCCGGGTGCGGAGTGCGGCTGATAAAACACCACATCGCCGCCAAAACCGGCAGAAGGTGCACGAAAGAAGTGGTTAAAGCCCACCTCAAATAAATCGGCGGCACTGGCGTAGCTAGCTATGTGTCCACCCAAATCACCGTAGGCGGTATTCGCGCGAACAACCATCGCAAGCGCATTCCAGCGCATGATCGAGACCAACTGTTCTTCAATCGCCAAGTCACCCGGAAACACCGGTTGTTCTTCCACGGTTACGGTGTTGACGTAGGGCGTGCCGTGCACGGGCTGCCAACCAATTGATGGATCGCGCGCGATTTTGGTAATCGCATCGAGCAGTTCACGGGCGCGCTCTGGCCCCGCGTAGGACACCACGCCCTGTAGGGCATCGCACCATTCTGCGAGCTCTTGATTGTCGTCCTGATCGCTTGTCACGCGGTGTTGTGCGCTCATGTTAGCCTCCTTTGGATTCCCACAATGTAGACTTATTTGCTAAAAATGTGTTGCTGTTCACGAGCACTTAAATCCATTTTTGCGGCATAACCTGCTTTTAAAACCCGAAACAACAGCATAAGATTACGGAATCCACCGCTATACATGGCAGTTGAGAGAACAGAAGCAGCTTGCACAAATGGATACGACCAAACCTATGCAAATAGATCGAACCGACTTAAAAATTCTTCAAGCCTTACAGCGCAACGGCAAGATATCAAATGCCGAGCTCGCGAAGCGTGTCAACTTATCCCCGTCACCGTGCCTAGCCCGTGTTAAGCGACTTGAACAAAGTGGGATCATCAAGCAGTACGTTGCTCTGCTTGATCCCAAAATCGCTGGGCTTGAGCTGAACGTTTTCGTCTTTATCACACTGAAAACACAATCACGTGAGCTATTGCGCGACTTCGAGAAAAGAGTGAGCGAACACCCTGCCGTGATGGAATGCTACCTAATGACAGGCGCAGAAGATTATATGATTCGAGTGGTGATGCCCGATGTGGGCTCACTCGAGCGGTTTATTGTAGATGACCTGTCGCCGATGCCAGAGGTAGAGCACATCCGCTCAAGCATCGCGCTCAAGCAGGTGCGCTACAAAACCGAGCTTCCGCTGCGGGGGGTATCGCCCTGACACGCCGCTGAGCCT
>JAUHWV010000114.1 GCA_030427335.1 Gammaproteobacteria bacterium
ATTTTCTTCATGAATGGCTCCAATAGATGGTTGAGAGATTATTCCATCCGCTTTGCTGTTTGTATATCGGATTGATCTGGGGCTCTGATTTCATTGGCCTTGCATGAGGGGTTTAGGGGTTTAGGGATTGAGCCGACTATTTTGTGTCTGGCGCTTCTGCAGATTTTCTGAGCCGGTATTCTTTAGGTTTAAAAAAAGGGGGCAGTGTCTCGCTCCCCCCTTTTTTGATTGAACTGCCTGCCTTGAGTCTTCGATAGTTGCCTATCAAGCCTCAGAATATAGCTTCACGCTTGCAGGCTCGGCCGTTTGTGTGAGCAGCGCTCGCTTGCGAAGGAATCGAGTCAAGCCCGCGCGCCCCATGCGTGAGCCACCCAAGCCCGACAGTTTGAAGCTGTTTTTCTCGACATCGTTCACCACGCCCGTCAGCGAGGCATCATTGATACTCACACCACCTACTTCGAGTTGTGCACCAATGGCCGCTGCCTTCTCGAGATCTTGAGAGAAAACGGCGCCTGACAGGCCAAAAGTGGTGTCATTTGCCAGCGCGATTGCTTCATCTTCAGAGGTGAACTTAATTAGTGGAATAATGGGACCGAAGGTCTCTTCACGCATAATGAGCATGTCGTGAGTCACGTGCTCAAGCACGGTCGGTGGATACCAAATGCCGCCCTCGTGACGTGGCTTTCCACCGCGCAGCACGAGCGCACCCTGTTTCACTGCTTCGTCCACCTGTGACTGAATGGTGTCGACCTGCTTGGCAAATATAAGCGGTCCGATATCGCCTGAGTCCGGTGCGTCGCAGGTGAGTGTGAGCTGGTCGATTTGTCTGAGCAGTTCCGTTTTGAATTCTTCATAAATTTTGTCAGACACATAGATACGTTCGAGAGATTGGCAGGTTTGGCCCGTCATACCGATAGCGCTGCGGATAATGCCGCGAACAGCGAGCTCAATACAGGCATCCTCACACACGATTGCGGGGTCTTTGCCACCCAGTTCAAGAAATGCGGGAATGAAACGGCTAGCCGCATGAGCCGCCACTTTTTGCCCGGTGGCGACGCTACCCGTAAAGCAGACGACATCTGTTGAATCAATCACGGCGGCTCCCGTGACTGGGCCGCCGGTGACGATATTCAAAAGCGATTCCAGTTCGGGCACTTCGCCAAGCGCCGCCTTGAGGGGTTCTATGAATCGGGGTGTCACCTCAGAGGGTTTCAGAATAACGGCGGACCCGGCGGCGAGCGCGGGTATGGAATCGATCAACGCCAGCAACAGCGGTACATTCCAAGGGCTGATCACGCCGACAACCGGGTAGGGAACAAACACGTGTCTGAAGTGAACGGTCGGTACCTGTTGCGATGCGCCTTCACTCTTGAGGTCCTCAAATACGGACTCGCAGTTTGCCCCCCAAGTTCTTAGGATTTGAACGGTTATTGCCGCCTCTAAATGAGAAAAGGCGCGGCGCCCCGTATCTCGGCTGAGCGCGTCACCTATCGTTTTGGCATGTCGCTCGAATGCATCGGCGAATAGGCCTAGGATTCGGCCGCGTTCCCGGGGCGACAAAATGCCCCAGTTTTTCTGAGCGGCCCTAGCTTGAGTGGCTATTTCGTAGATTTCGCTCGAGCTTTGTTCGGAAATCTCATAGTCGTATTCGCCGGTAACGGGATTTCTAACTTTGATCGTGTTGTCAGAGGGAGACATTGTTCAGCCTATTTAATTAATTTGCCCAGCCCAAGGGAAGTCCTGCCGATGCGGTGAATCCATACCACGCTTCGCCGGGCAAGAGGTCCTCGACTTGTTTGCGAGTCCTCAGCAGTGCGGTCAGATCAATGCCGGTTTCATAACCCATTGCTTCAAGTAGGAATATGAGGTCCTCTGTCACAATATTGCCACTCGCGCCCGGAGCGGCCGGGCAGCCGCCCAGCCCGCCCAGAGAAGAGTCTATTGTGCGGATGCCGATATCAAGTGCCCTGAGTACGTTTGCTAGACCCTGGCCCCGCGTGTTGTGCAAATGAACTCCCGTGAGAGCGCCTTCACCACATCTGGCCCAAATGCCAGTGGCTAGACGTTCAAGCTGCGCGGGGTTGCCCATTCCTGTTGTATCGGAAAGCCCGACCTCGGCGACACCGATATCCAGTACTCTTTGCGCCATCTCGATCACCTTGTCTTCAGGCACTTTTCCCTCAATTGTGCAGCCAAATGCGGTCGATAAGCCCACTTCAAAGTGGGGTCTGGCGCTTGAGGCTACTTGCTCTACCGCGGCTACGCATCGAGCAATTTCCTCAAGCATCTCTGCATGAGTTTTACGAACATTTTTGATGCTGTGCGTTTCACTCATCGACAGTGGGATGGAAATTTTATGAGCCCCAGCTTCAATTGCGGCTTCACAACCTTTTAGGTTAGGCACCAGCACGGCGATGGTTAAATCGGGGTGCCGCCGTGCACCTTTACAGACTTCAGCCGTGTCGGCCATTTGTGGTAATACTTTAGGTGATACAAATGAGCCAACTTCGATCTCGCGCACTCCGCACTGGTATTCCCACTCTATCCATTTGAGCTTGTCTGCTGTTGGCATAATAGTTGAAATGCTTTGCAGTCCATCTCTGGGTCCCACCTCGCTTATCAGCACTTTCGATTTTGAGTTCATGCGGTCGCGCTGCCTTTTCCGATTTCCACGACAACTTTACCCAAAGTTTGGCCTTGCATCATTCTGCAAAAAGCCTCGGGCGCTGACTCCAAACCGTGAAAAACGTGTTCACTCGGTTTCAGGATGCCCTGTTCATAAAGACCCGTGTAGGCGGTTTCGAAAGTAGATCTGAGATGTTCGTAATCGTAAACGACTAGCCCTGACACCGTTGCGCGCTTACCTATCCACAGTCCCGGCGGCGGTCCCATGGTTTTGTAATTGCCGTTGTAATCTTGAATCAAGCCGCACAGGATGACGTGGCCGCCCAAACTTAAGTGCTGGGCGGCGATAGTGAGTATGGGGTCGCCGGCCAAATCAAGATAAATGGATATTCCTTGTGGCGCTACCGCCGATAGATCCTCTGCTAGGGTTTCCGAATTTCGATTAAGCACATGGTTGTAGCCTAGCTCTTTGGCTAAGGCGCCTTTCTCTTTGCTCGAAGTAATACCAATAGTTGTGGCGCCAGCGAGCTTCGCGAGCTGTCCCGCCATGGCTCCAACACCTCCTATTGCAGCCGGGATTAGAACGGTGTCACCCGCTTTTACTTTGGCAATCTGATGCATTGCCGCATAAGCAGTGAGCCCCGGCATTCCTAATATGGAAAGCGCGAGCGAAGGGCGAGAGAGCTCACTTGGTACTCGACTTAAGGCTTGCGGTGCATGATCACTGAACAATTGCCAGCCGCTGTGTGCGCGCACCACCGTTCCCACAGGGTATTCATTATTTTCAGATTCAACTACCGTGCACACCGCTTCACCGGGAATCACATCGCCGATAGCGGCGGTTTGCCCCATGTGATTGCCGCCGATGACGGAGCGTTGATAAGGGTCCAGAGAGACAAACTCACTGCGAACGCGAATCAAGCCTTGTGGAAAAGGAGAGAGAGATTCGTTTTCTATCCGAAAACAGTCCGGCGTGGGTAAACCAACGGGACGCTTTTCGAGCACAATTTTTTGATTTTGCACAAGGGGTCCTTACTACTTTCGATTAGACTGCAAATGAGATATTGTTATATCATAATAACAAATTAATGTGGAGAGTTAGGTATGACACAGGCGCCTCAGAAGTCACGAGGTCTGGCCAAACCATTGCAGGGGCTACGAGTAGTTGAGTTTACCCACATGGTGATGGGGCCTACTACCGGTCTTATCCTAGCGGATTTGGGTGCCGACGTTATTAAAGTCGAGCCCATCAATGGTGACAGCACAAGGCATCTCAAAGGGTCTGGTGCAGGTTACTTTCCAATGTATAACCGAAATAAGCGATCTATTCGTCTCGATTTGAAGACGGAAGAGGGGCTTGATATTGCGAATCGATTGGTTGGCTCGGCGGATATTGTCATTGAGAACTTTAGGCCGGGCACAATGGATAAGCTGGGTTTGGGCTATGAAAGCCTAGTGAAAAAGTATCCTCGCTTGATCTATTGTTCGTTAAAAGGGTTTTTGTCTGGTCCTTACGAAAAACGCGTTGCGCTTGATGAAGTCGTGCAAATGATGGGTGGCCTGGCTTATATGACTGGACTGCCCGATAAGCCCATGAGGGCCGGGTCATCAGTAATCGATATCACTGGTGGTATGTTTGGCGTCATTGGCATTTTAGCCGCCGTAGAGGAGCGTCACCAATCCGGTTTTGGAAAATATGTCACGAGCGCCTTATTTGAAACAACAGCCTTTTTGGTTGGGCAGCATATGGCGCAGGAGTGCGTTAGTGGTGAAGCCCCTCCTCCGATGTCGGTGAGACGTTCTGCATGGGCGATATATGATGTGTTCACGATAAAAAACGATGAAAAACTCTTTGTAGGTATTGTGAGTGACGCGCTTTGGCAGCGATTCTGTAAGGAGTTTGAGCTCCTTGAATGGGCTGCCGATGAGGGGCTCGCTTATAACCAAGGAAGAGTGGATGCGCGAGAATGGCTCCTGCCCGCGGTCTCAGATTTGTTTGCGCAGTTTGATAAGGCTACCTTGTCGATGCGTTTGGAGCGTGCGGGTCTACCTTTCGCACCTATTAACCGGCCAAGCGACCTATTTGACGATGAACACCTGAAACAGGGTAATGGTCTGTTGTCCGTAACGCTCACGGATGGTCCTGCTAGCGGCACGAAAGCGACCTTGCCAGCCTTGCCGCTCGAATTTGACCAGAAGCGGACAGGTTTGTATCGAGATCTACCTGAATCGGGCGCCGACGTAGAGTCGATACTGTGTGAACTCGGTTTTTCCGCAGAAGAATACGTCAAGCTGCGCGCCAATCGAGCTGTGGATTAGGTTTTATTTTCGTCGGTGCTGGTGCTGGCTCTTGCCCTCGCTCAGAGTCTAGTGTCCTTCGCAACTGGTATGTTGCACTGCTGGAAAAATCCGATGGTGAGCTTGAGATCCCGATAGCTTTGTAAGAAGAGTGCCAGCGCTATCTTGCACAGCCGCGCCCAAGGCGCGGTTAGCGTATTCCTGTAAGGCTCAAGTCGCCTTTAAGTAATTCCAAGGCCGGACGAGCATGTCTTTTTTCTCGAACGCTTCTATTTCTGCGGAAAATCGTTCGGTGAGCCCGATTTCATCCAGTCCGTGAAGCAGCATAAGTTTGGCTTCTGGATCAATACCGAAATCAGTGCTCCCCAAGGGGCCTGCTGAGACACTTTGCGCATCGAGATCAATCGAAATCGTGTTTTCCGCGGGATTCGCCGCGACCCACTCGGCGATCGCTTCGAGATCAGGCCATTTCAGTTCGATTGGCAGAATGCCATTACGAATGGCGTTGTTCTTGAAAATCGCACCGAAAGAGTGCGCGAGAATGGCTCGAAAGCCGAATTCAGCCAGTGCCCATGCAGCGTGTTCGCGCGATGAGCCGCAACCGAAATTATGGCCCGCGATCAAAATAGAGGCACTTTTATACGAAGGCTTATTTAACACAAAGTCTGTATTTGGCGTTCGCGTTTGTGCATCTAAGTAGCGCCAGGGTGCAAATAAACCTGCCGCCAGACCGGATTTGGAAACGGTTTTCATCTCGCGGGATGGGATAATTGCATCGGTATCTATGTTGTCACGAAACAAAGGTGCCGCAACGCCGTTATGTTGAGTGAAGGCGCGCATGCTAAAGTAATCCTCCTATGGGAAAACCGGCGCAGGCACTTGCGGCGACGCTAATGGGGCTGGCTAAATGTGTTTTTGCTCGAATTCCTTGTCTGCCTTCAAAGTTTCGGTTGGTCGTTGAGACAATGCGAGCGCCTTCACCGAAATCTTCGCCGCCGGCATAAAAGCACAGGGAGCAGCCGGGTTCGCGCCATTCGAAGCCGGCCTCTATAAAGATCTTATCCAAACCTTCGGCCTCGGCTGCACGCTTTACTCGCCCACTACCCGGCACACAGATGGCTTTTACCCCTTTGGCTACTTTGTTGTTTGTTTGCTGCAAGTAGTCCGCTGCCGCTCGTAAGTCAGATAATCGACTGTTGGTACATGATCCTATGAAGGCTGCTTGAATTGGGTAATTCGAGAGGTGGGTGCTGGGCTTTAGCTCCATATACTCGAGAGCGCGCCTCCACGCTTCTCTGGCAATCTTACTTGGTGCATCTTTGGGCTCCGGGATTTTGCCGTCATGGTCGATACAATGCTCGGGACTCGTGCCCCAGCTCAGTTGAGGTTTTGCCTGAGACAGGTCGATGGTCGTCTCGCGATCAAAGGTGGCTAAGGCGTCTGTCTTTAGGGATTGCCAATAGGATTTCGCTAAATCGAGTTGTTCACCAGTGGGCGCAAAGTCACGTCCAGAAAACCAGTCCATAACTTGGGGGTCGGGCTCGATAATGCCCGTGAACGCGGACAATTCCACTGACATGTTGCATATCGTCAGGCGTGCTTCAACCTCGAGTTTGCGTATGGCATCGCCTGAAAATTCGATTGCAAACCCGCTACCGCCACCGGTGCCCAGCGTTCTAATTGTTAATAGGATAATATCTTTCGCGGTAAGGTTCGCTGGAGCCTCGCCCGTGTAGTTTATTCGCATTGTTCGGGGACGTTTTACTCTCAGCGTGCTGGTCGCGAGTGCGTGTTCAGCCTCTGTTGATCCCACGCCCCACCCCACGGCGCCAACACCGCCTAAAGTGCAGGTGTGGCTATCCGGGCAAATAATAGTGCTGCCCGGTAGGGCAATGCCCAGTTCAGGTGACAGCACGTGAACTATGCCCTGATCGGGGTCACTTATATCAAAAAGTCGAATGTCTGCGTCTTGGGTGGCCGAGCGGGTAGCAATAATGAACTCTCTGCCGCTGGGCATAAGTGTATGGGCAGATCGGCCCGGAATGGTATCTACGATGTGATCCATCGTGCAAAAAGCATGGGCTCGCTGGCGCACTTGCCGCTGTTTTTCTGCAAGGCTTTGCAGTGCAATAGCACCTGTCCGTTCGTGCAAAAAAATACGATCTATATAGAGCAGTGATTGCACCTCTGATAGTGAAGATACTTCGTGTGCTTCCCATATTTTTTCGAACAGTGTTTTTTGCATTAGGTGCGGTGATTAAGCTTATTGCCCTATAAAAGTCATATAAGTATAACATTAATATTTTTACATGATAGTATCTTCTGCGTCTGCGTCTGCGTCTGCGTCTGCGTCTGCGTCTGCGTCTGCGTCTGCGTCTGCGTCTGCTTCCACACCCAC
>JAUHWV010000115.1 GCA_030427335.1 Gammaproteobacteria bacterium
GAATGTAGTACATGTTCGCTGTTGCCAACCCGGTGTTGTTACCACCAAACATGTTGGGGACGACGTTAATTAGGTCGAGCGTATCGTCTAGCTGCAGGTTTTCTATTAGCTCTTCACCGTAGGCGCTCACAGCAATTGGTACATCTTGAACCGAGGCTTCACGGCGCTCAGCGGTCACGACAACCTCTTCGAGTTGTGCAAAGCTGGGTACTGCTGTGATCGCGGAAGCCGCTGCTAGACCGACTAAGATTGCGCGCTTTTTCTGTGTGAATGGGTTTGTCATGACATGGCCTCATATTGGTTGAATTGATTTTCTTATAATGTCATATTGATATATCACTATATCAATGTGCTTTTCAAGGATTGTTGGTTTGAAAGAGTGTAAATTTTCACGACGTTCAGTTTTGTATTGTTTGTCAGGGCGCGCGCTGACTCTGCTGATTGGTTTAAATAATCATTAAAATCAATGCGTTATATTTTATGGGAAAGTTGGGTGGGCAGTAACATGGAACTTTGGCTGTACCTTCATATTTTGCTTTTAGTGTTTTGGGTTGGGACCGATCTGGGTGTTTTTCTCGCGGCTCGCTATTCTGAGCGGTCTGATCTTTCGATTGAGACCCGACAAATCGTGCTTGAACTGGGTATGAAGCTGGATCGCTTGCCACGCACGGCGCTGGTTTTGATTATCCCCTCGGGTGTCATGTTGGCGTCGGGTGCTGGACTTGTTTTGCTCGATGGTATTGCAAACATGGCTCTGTGGGGTTTTACCGTTATTTGGCTGGCCATTTTATGGCAGGGCTTCTTGAGCACGAGTCCTGAGGTTCAAGCCCGCTCCGCGAAAATCAATTGGTGGCTCAACTTGTTAGCTGCCGTTCTCACTTTAATGTGGGCAGCGATTCTTTATTCAAACGGCGCAGCACCGATCTGGCTCATTCTGAAGATCGCGATCGTAGGGGGCATTTTCGTCGTTGGATTTTTATTAGATTTACTCTTTGGTCCAGCAATGGGTCTTTTCGCGCAAGTGTGTGCAGAGCCGGATCGTAGTGACTTGAACTCGGACTATGCTGGGGCTCTCGTACCAGTCTATTGGACGGTGCTTGCGATCTATGCACTTGCCTTAGGCGCGGCGGCTCTTGGCGTGTTTAAGATCTGAGTGTTATCGCGAGGCTTACTTTTATCATTCTCGTCGCGTTTGGAGGAATCATGAGAGCGTGCAGATGGGCAGGGATTGTGTTTGGATTTTTCTTGCTACCGCTGTTTGTGTATGCGGATGCGGGGCTTAATGAAATCGAAGCTGAGGGCGGCAAGTGGGCGGCCTACTATGAGGCTGAGGACCTCGATGGTCTTATGAGCTTGTACATGGATGACGTGGTTGTGGCTTTACACGGTCAGCCGGCTTTGTTTGGTAAGCAAGCGGTTCGAGAATACTTCGCCGCTCGATTGGGTAAGGCCGAATCCAAATTCGAGCTGAACTACGAGGTGCGCGAGACCCATGGTGATATTGCTTACATCATCAGCCAGTACTGGCTAAAAGCGACTGATAAAGAGAGTGGAGACGTCTTTTTGGATGCGGGTCGTTCCTTGCTCGTTTACAAGAAGCAGGATGGTCGATGGAAGATCGCGGCAGATATTGATCAAGCAACGCCCGATGTAGGATGGCCGTCACCTTCGGGAATGCAGTGATTAACTAATCACTGACTGTTAGACCGACCTGTAGCCAGCGCAAGTTGATCCCAATTCGATCCGCATCGGTGCTCGTCCAGACGTAGGTAAACGCTCTTGATTCACCTTTGCGATAAAGAGCCAGCTTTAATATCGCGGCACCTGTGTTTTGGTAGGTAAGTTGGGCGAGTTCGACTTCAATGCCAATGGATTCGCCGCTGGGCAAGATCAGTTCGTTGCGATCACCCTCGGTATGTAGGCTGAGCCCTCTTACAAAGACGGCGTCTCTGCCCACGGCGTTGCCGTCGCGCTCCGATTCATCAAGTACAAACCAGCCACCAAAATGTCGTGCCCTTCGGGCCGCTATACCTTTAGAGCGTCCGAAAAATGTAGGGTCTAATGTAGTATCGCTAACCGCACCTGTGAGCAGACTGGTTTCGCTCAGCTGCACCGTCTGCCGACCAGGTGCGTCGGTGATGGGCCATCCGCAGGCGGTGGGGTCGAAATCCAGGCGGGTAAAAAATGAGGGCAGCTCTGGATTCTGCGTGAGATCGGCGTAGCACTCGCCTTGGTTGCTCTCGATTATTGCGTGGCTCGCATCTTGGTGCCGGATTAGGAAGTCATGAGTGGCGGACTTCGTTTGATTTATCATGCGCAGTGAAACACCATCGGAGAGCGGC
This sequence comes from Gammaproteobacteria bacterium, assembly GCA_030427335.1. Lineage (GTDB taxonomy): Bacteria > Pseudomonadota > Gammaproteobacteria > Pseudomonadales > Halieaceae > Aequoribacter. The sequence continues at coordinate 2,343 of JAUHWV010000115.1, forward strand.
TCGAAAACGAACTCCCAGTGTGGCTTCGACTCGCCTTTGTCTTCGGCTGCTTGCCAAACCTGCTCATTATTTGAGTAAAGGCCTGTGGGCCAACTGGGTGCCTCCGCAAGAGCTGAGTGCGTACTCAAGGTAATCAGGAAGCATAGGGCTAAGGTGAGGAAATCAGTCATGCGCGAGCTCCAAGGTGGCTAATGCGGATCCGGTATCAGCAATTCGGTGAGTCTGTTAACTTCGTCTTCGGTCAGACTGTTGTGGTGGCGCATCGCTGTGCCCGGAGCCATTTGTTCCGATGCATAAATCCACGCCGCCAGAGTGGGTCTGTCCCATGTGAAACTGAGCTTGCGCAGCGCCTTTGAATACGAATATTCGGATTCGGAAGCAACGGCTTTACCCCCGATATCTGCAAGGGATGGCCCTATGCCTGCCTGATCATTCTCTGAAAGCGCGTGACAAGCGCTGCACATCATTAGCAGGGCTTTATCAGGTGTTTCAGCAAAAGCCATTTGCGAGATGGACAAAGCGAAAAGCGTCATTGTGAAAATCGACTTCATGCCAAATACCTCGCCATCTGAAGGCTGGCGCGCTCGGCTGACTCCAGAGCGCCTTCCATGCCTGAGTTGCTTACCGCGGTGTGCTCTCCGGCAAAAATGATGGGGCCGTAAGGCTCGCGTAGCATCGATGTCTTGAGGATATCTCCGGGCCTCCAGCTCGCCCACACTCCTTTTTGAAAACGCTCGGCCTGCCAATCCATCTCTTGCTTATGCTCACAGAGACTGGGTTTTAAGTTTGCTTTCTCAAGGCCCTCGGCAATTAAGTTTCCCTTCTCCGCGGTACTCAGTTCGTTCCAAGCATCGGTGCTCGCCCCATTGACCCAGGCATTTACGGTAAACGATTTGTCATCGATTTTTTTGATGAATAAGCGCCCCAATTTTTGATCTGTCCAAATCAAAGAAGGCGGGTTCGCAGGTTTGTCCAGCGCCACATACCAATGTGATTGGACTACATGATGATAAGGCGTTTCCGAGATCAGCGTTTGTAGAGAGGGATCAAGCCCCGGCTGAAATTCAATGTCACGTAGGGTGGTAAGTGGGATCGTGAATACGACACTATCCCCTTCAAATACCTCGCCCTGGGCTGTGTGAATTTCAATACCTGAGCGCTTAGCGACACAGTGCGTGACTTCGCGACCGAGTTTGACTTCATTCGCGAGCGAATGCGCCATCGCTTCAGGAAGCCGAGAATTCCCGCCTTTTGCCTCTAGCGTGGGAAGCCGCATTTTGATTGCCGAGCCAATGCTTTCGTTGACACGCATCAGGCTTAAGACCGATGTGTCGGTCAGAGTATTACCGTAGCTGTTGTTTGCACCGAACCAGGCTCTTACTTCAGAGCTGAACCCCGCTTCTTTAAAATACGTTTCTGCTGGCTTGTCCCAGTTTTGGTTGTCGGTATCAATCCACGCCGCGGAATGCGTGAGGCCCGCTGGTAGACTCATTGAACGCGCCTGATCAGGAAAGCGGCTTTTGACGTGATCCGGCAAAACATTGAGCGGGTGTGTAGCCCATTTTTGTGCTGTGATGAAAGTGTTATTCACGATGATCCCAGCGCCAGTGGATCGTGGTGTTGGCTCGAGATGTACACCCAATTGCTGAGCCAAGCGAATTGCGCGCCCATAATTCGGGCCAAACACATTGGCGCCGCCTTCGGGTCTGCCTGGCACCGCATCAAGAGTTCGCACGCGACCTCCTATCCGCTCACTTGCTTCCAGTGTTGTAGTCTCAAATCCCAGCTGACTGAGCAAGTGGCTCGCGTAGAGCCCAGACAGGCCTGCGCCGACCACAATCACGTGTTTGCTTGAAGCTGCATGCGTCTTGCCTAGCCGGAGCGCAAGCCCGGCACCGGCAGTAAGCTGCAGAAAGGCGCGACGTTCCATTTCTTCCCCCCGAAGAAAAGAAAACCCGCCATTAGGCGGGTTTCCGGTTCGAACAGTGTTAGAAGTTGTAGGTCAACTCCACTCCGATTTGTCGTTCGCGACGCAGCGCGCCGAAGAAGGCTCTGGGTGTGCCCGTATCCGCTCCAGGTATGTTTGAGCCCACCGCAACCGAGGTGAAGGTGAAGTAGGGCACCTGCAGCCACCGAGTTGTCATTGGTACGGCGTCTTCATCGGTCAAGTTCTTACCAAACGCGCTGACCGACCAGTTGTCGCCGCGTAAACCAATTCGAGCTCCGACCAAGGTCGCTTCAGGTGAATACGCGCGGTTGTGAACCTGAACGTATTTCTTGGACTCGTAGCTGACATCCGCATTTGCGAAGAATGACATGCCGCCTTGACCAATCGAGCGTTCAAAATCGATGAAAGCGCTGGCTTGGTGCTTAGAGCTCAAGGGGAATTGGTTACCCTTGATAGAGCAAGTGCCCTTGCCAGTGTAATCGGCGGAAGCCGCTTCGCTACCGGCCCATCTGCCACCGCCGCTGGTCAGGACCCATTCAAAGTCGTCACAGCCCGCTGTGAATTCACTGTCTGCAAGTGCGTAGTTGAAGCCGGCTGTCAGATTGTCTGTTAAGCGCGCTTTAACATCCAGCTCAACACCGAACACTTCGCCCTCGCCTTGGTTGGTCGCAACCGAGTTGACAGCTCCAGTGGGCGTAGCAACACCTGTGGTCAATTGGATGTCACTGGCGTCAATAAAGAACACAGACGCATTCGCTAGAACTCGGCCACCCATGAGGGTTGATTTAACGCCGAACTCGAAGTTTTTAGATTCCTCTTGCAAGTAGCCGGGTTTGCCAACCGCTGCACCTGTATCACCATTGAAACCACCGGGCTTAACGCCTTCGGTATAAATAGCATACAGCATGGTGTCGTCGTTCATCTGGTAATCGAGCGTAATGCGCGGAGTAAAGCTATACCAAGTGCCGGTCTCGTTGAAGCCCTGCTTGGTTGCGGTGTTTCCTGAGATATCTACTGCCCACTCGGTATAGGTTTTTTCTTCTTCCTGGTAGCGCGCTTCGATACTCAAAGTCATTTTTTCGCTCAAATCAAAGCCAACAGAGCCGAACAGCGCTTGGTTGGTGATTTCTTCTTGTGAATCGAGCAGGCCCGCTTGATTTGCGAACGTGATGTCCAGAGTGTCCTTATCTTGAGTGTAGTGGAAGGCGCCGACTAACCAGGTGATGGCCTGATCTGAGGGCGATTCCAAGCGAACCTCGATCGAGCTGTCCTCTACGTCATTCCATGTCGAGTTACCAAAGAAGGCTTCTTCACCTGCGTTGAATGGATTCGGGGCAAACTTGAAGTTGATCGATGAATGGTCGCTGTCCGAACCTGTGCGCAATTCCTCATCGCGGAAAGCGGTCGCAATCGACAGAGTGTGACCCGAGTCGAGCTCGTAGTCAGCTGCAATGCTGAAAAGGTTTAAGTCGCGCTCAACGCCGTCGAAAGCAGTACCATCATTGACCGCATACGGAACACCGAAGAAGGTGGTTCCCGATGGCAAGAAACTGTTAACCGGCACGCCTGCCACCGCATTGGGTACACCATCCGCATCAGCCATGTCGTTCAAGGCAATTACTCCGGGTTTGATAGCGCCGCAGAAATACTGGTTGTTGTTACTTGATAAGCTAGCAGGCCAGTAGGCGAGTGAACGGAAGCCGGGTTCGCAGTTGTTATCTGCCGCCGATTGCAAGAAAAGTGGGCGGGTACCGTCATCGTCTTCTTGAGTTGAGGCTCTAAATTTCACGCTCAACTTTTCTGATGGCGTCCAATTTAAGGATACTGATAGTGAATCCGTGCTTTCATCACCAATGTCTTGATTTGTTACGGTGTTGGTCCATTGCCCGTCAAATTCGTAACTGCGAACGCTCAAGCTGCCCGACAGAACGTTGTCGATGATCGGGCCGCTCACGCTCAATCGGACGTCTTGCTCACCATCTTCTGCGGCGGTCATTCTGAGGCTTCCGCTGAACTCATCTGAAGGATCTTTGGTGATAAAATTGATCGCTCCAGAGTAGGTGTTTCGCCCGTAAAGTGCGCTCTGCGGCCCTTTAATTACCTCAACTCGTGCCAGGTTCGCCAGATCAATACCTTGAATATCACCGGGGTAGTAGACACCGTCAACGAAATAGGCAGCGCCGGCTTCTACGCCGAATTGAACGCCCGCGAGCACGTTGCCTAGGCCGCGAATAACGGGTCGGTCGGTGGCTCGCCCGAAGGCTTTAGAGAAGCTTAATCCGGGTGCAAACCGAGCGATGTCATCAATAGATTGTATGCTGCGGTTCTCGATGTCTTCCGTTGTTACCGCGCTTACGGTCATCGGAATGTCTTGCAGTTTTTCTTCTTTTTTACGTGCTGTCACGACCACTTCTTCGATCGTCATACTGTTCTGCGCGATTGCAAGTGGTGATATCGTAGTTGCTGCCAAAGCCGAAACGACGCCGGCGTAACAAAGCTTCCGCATTGTATTCATTGCTCAATCCCCCGAGAGTTTGATAATTATCATTTCCATATAGACGCTGATGCGCTTACGCGCAAAATAGCATAAGATATAAACCTATAACAATATAATTTTATAGGGAAGTCTTGTCGATGCGCAAAATTCAAGAAAATGGGCTTTGTTTATTACAGTGCATGACCACGGTGTCATATCAGCGAAGCCCACGGTGTGCCCCATGAAGGCCCCTACGGAATATCTGCAGCGCCCTATTTTATTGGTCTCATGCATAGAGCGAGCGCTTGATGTCTATGCCGATTTGCTCGGCTTTACTGAAAATTATCGTCTCGAGGCTGAGCAGAACACCTTTAGTCATCGTTTGTTCAGTTTGCCGCCAGAGTTACCTGCAACCTTTGTTACTCTAGATCTGCCGGAGCAGCAACGCGCTTTGGCTGTGCTCGCGCCCGACACGCCATTTGACCGTGTAATCAAGCCGAGTTCAGGCTTGGTTCTTCGGGTAACT
>JAUHWV010000116.1 GCA_030427335.1 Gammaproteobacteria bacterium
CCTGATCAAGATTTTGGTGCAGAACTGAAACTACGTGAATTTTGCGCGTAGAATGTAGGACACTGGGTCTAGACTAAAAACCAAAACCAAAACCAAAACCAAAACCAAAACCAAAACCAAAACCAACGACAACGACAACGACAACGACAACAACAATAAGAGAATATCTATGACAGTAACGATATTGAGTGAATCCCTGGTTTTACCGTGTGGAGCAACTTTGCCGAACAGACTATGCAAAGCCGCGATGACAGAGGGGTTAGCGACGAAGGCCGGAGAGGCCTCTGACGCGCTGATACAACTATACGGAATCTGGTCCGATGGTGGCGCCGGCTTGTTGCTCTCAGGAAACGTGCTTATCGACGCGTATCATCTTGAACGCCCCGGGAATGTGGTCATTGATGGTGTATTAACTGATTCAAACAGAGAACGTTTGACCGCCTGGGCCTCTGCGGCTACACGAAACGGGAATCACTTTTGGGCCCAGATCAGTCACGCAGGACGCCAAACCCAAAAGGTTGTTAATCCTCATCCAAAGGCTCCGTCAGCGGTAAAGTTGGGATTGCCCGGAGGACAATTCGGAGAACCTATTGAACTGTCTCGAGATGAAATTCAAGAACTCGTCGACCGCTTCGCTAATTGCGCGGACGCATTGAAATCATGCGGATTTACGGGAGTACAAATTCATGCGGCTCACGGCTATCTTATGTCGCAATTTTTGAGTCCTCGTTCTAACCAACGGACGGACGAGTACGGCGGTAGCCTTGAAAACCGAGCGCGGCTCCTGCTTGAAGTGTTTAGAGCGGTTCGGTCTCGTGTAGGTGCCGACTTCCCCGTAGCTGTAAAACTTAACTCTGCTGACTTTCAGAGAGGCGGATTCGACTTCGAAGAGAGCCTTCAAGTGGCGCACTGGCTACAAGACGAGGGTGTGGACTTGATCGAAGTCTCCGGCGGAACTTACGAACAGCCGAAGCTACTTAATCTCGAGGGCATTGAGCCCGTCGATGAACAAAAAGTTGCTGCATCAACCTTGGCTCGAGAAGCGTATTTCGTTGATTTTACACGAGCTATGCGGCAGACCTTAAAAGTACCTTTGATGGTCACTGGCGGGTTGCGGAAGCGATCCGCAATGGAAGAAGTGATCAGCTCAGGCGCCGCCGATGTTGTAGGTCTGGGCCGGCCGATGTGTGTCATGACCGATGCACCCAAGCAGTTGCTCTCGGGTCTCGAAGAATTACCGCGCTATGAGAATCAGCTCAGTTTGCTGCCCTCTTGGCTGGGGTTCTTAAGCTTTTTCAAGCTCTTTCGGACTATCGGCGCCTTCGCGACCCAGTATTGGTATTACGAGCAGATTGCACTCGTGGGCGAGCAGGGTAAGGCTGCGGATGAGCTCACTGTGCTGAGTGCCACGAAAAAGCAAACTAAGCGCGCAAATGAGTGGCTGAAGGGGCGTGCGCCGGCACCGAAATAATCGGCACTTTAGTTAGGAGCATTGCTTAGCCGCCTCGCTACACAGCCTATTCACGCGGAACGCTTCAAGGCCATCCATGGCACGCTCGCGCACACAACGTCGTGTTGTGTGAGCGCCCGCTTAGAATAGGCTCTCTCCGCTCGGCTTGTATCGTGCAATACGGCGAGTTGAATGTCTCCACTCGGCTTCTATCATGCAATTCGGCACGTGCGAGGCCGTCTAAAACACATCAGGTTATAACGTAGTCGAAGAAGTCACGGAGAACGCGCTCCATAGTCGCATGAGCAATTAGATGTCCCTCGCCTGCGAGGAGTTCGAGCCTGTCTGCTGATAGCGTTTTAGCCGCCCATTCCAATTCGGCCTGTTCACATATCGGGTCTTGATCACCAGCAGTGATGTTGAGGTAAGCAGGTTTCGAAATGCGCTGCTCTTGAAACGCTCGATTCAGAGACTTTAGCATCGGGGGTCGACTGCTGAATCCCTGAGAACGCAGTTCTGTTCGCCCGAGCAAGGGGGATAGCATCAAGAGCTTTCCTGGGAAAACGCCTTGATCTGTGAGGGCGTGAAGTAATATGTAGCAGCCGTATGAATTTGCGATGAGTTCAGTTTTTCGATCCCAGTGTGTTTGGAGTAGGTCGCGGGTGCGTTCCACTTGCTCTGAAAAAGGGCGACTGAGCATCTTATGATTAAACGCGATTCCCTCGAACTCGGGTGATACTTCGGCTATGTAGCGCCCTAGGCCTTTATCCAATTCGCCGCCACGCCCCGTAAGGTACAGTCTCATACTTTATCCAATAAAAAACCCTCGTATGTTTGGCATACGAGGGTTTCGATTTTGCTGGTGTTGAGCTTAGAAGTAAACGGTGAGATCGATACCCCAAAGTTCTGGGTCGCCATACTGCATGGTCGTTAGCAGACCCCACTCGATACCGTTCATGCGATACTCTTCATCGGTCAGGTTTTTGCTCCAGATACCCACACGCACGTTTTGAGATGCAATTTCTCCCTCCCAGTCGAGGCGTGCATTGAGCAACCCATAAGAATCGATGCGTGTGTTAACCACGTTGTATGGATCCGGGAAAATGGCGAAATCATCGGTGTAGGCGTAGTCAAGACGGGCTGTGAGCATACCACCCGCTAAAGCCATACCGTGTTGCAGAAACGCGTTGTAGGTCAGCTCTGGCGTATAAGGGAATGAATTGACGTTTTTCGCGTCGTAGACGTCACCGGGCGCCACACCTGCTGGGCAAGGGTTGCCGAAGTTGGCATCCAGTCGACACTCATCCAGATACTCATCGTATTCAGCATCGAGCATCCCAACATTGAGGCCAAGTGTTGTGCCCTCGCTAAGAGCGAACGCTAATTCCAGTTCCGCACCCGTAATGGTTGCAGCACCGGCGTTGGTAAATACACTACCAGCCTCTGCCTGATTGAAGCGCGAAATCTGCATGTCTTCAATATCATTCATGAAGACGGCACCGTTAAGGGTCAGGTTTCCTGAGGCGCTGCGGAATTTGAAGCCGGCTTCGTAGCTGGTCACCAGTTCTTCGTCTATTGGGTCGGCAAGAATGACAGGATTGTTTGACTCGGCGTTGAAAACGCCGGCTTTCCAGCCTCGCGCGACCCGGGCATACACATTGAGCTCGTCCGAAACGGAGTAGTTAAGGGCGATTGATGGTGAAAAATTATCGTAGCTGGCTTCAGCGGGTTTGAAATTATCAAGAATCGTTAGACCGAAGGCAGGGATTCCGAAGGAACGGAACACGTTCTTATCTTCTTCGGAGTATCGAGCGCCCAGCGTGATAGTCAGGTCTTGCATCGAGGCTGGTACATAGTCGACCTGAGCAAATATCGCCCAGCTCTGGTTATCAAGCCCGTAAACAACGTCGAGCAATGGTGATCCATACAGTGGCAGATCGAGTGGGTTGATCACACTACCTTCTTCTTCGAAGTAGTAGAAGCCGGCCACGTAGCTCAGATTTTCGCCATCGCGCAGGAACTGAAATTCTTGGCTGAAGCTATCGTAATCTACATCACGAGAGGTCTGTAACAGGTGGAATGGTGTGGCGTCCCAATCAAGCATGTCGTAGGACTCAATGGAACGACTCCCCGTAATCGATTTTACCGTGAACTCATCCGTGGTATACGTCAGCGTTAATGAGTGTCCAGAGACTTCCACGTCGTCGCCACCGGCTCCGTCTAAGCTACCCTGATCGAAACGATTAGGGCTATCCCAGCCGATAATGCCATCTGTAAGGCCCGGCACGGGTACAATCCGCGTCATTTGGAAGAATCGCGGATTCTGATCTGTTTCAAAGCTGTCGTAGTTGTAGAACGCGTTCAGCGAGTCGGAGAGATCTGCATCAATCGCAATGCGCATCGATTTTTTATCGATGTTTCCGAAATCTTTCGTGCTGGGCGGGTTCGCCCCGGCTATTTGGCCACTGAAGTCGATATTGTCGACGATGCCGTCACGTGTTTCTTGCGAATAGGCGAACGAGGTTCGAATGTTGTCAGATAGAGGCACATCGGCTCTAACGCGAAAAGCTTGTCGTGAGAGCTCTCCGCCACCAATGCGAACATCGCCGCTTAGTTCTTCTGATGGTTTTCGCGACACAAAGTTAACCGCGCCACCTAGGGTGTTTTTGCCGTATAGAGTCCCTTGAGGGCCACGCAATACTTCGACGCGCTCCAAGTCGACGACGTCAAAGATACCGCCTGTGTTTTTGCCGATATAGACACCATCCAAATAGACCCCAACGGTAGGCTCCAGAGTCAGCGCAGGGTTGATGGTTACTGATCCACGCATATTGATCGTGAGACCATTTGCATTTCCCGGCGAGTCGGAAATTTGTAAGTTGGGAGTTAAGGCGCCAATATCTTGTGCGCTCGCTATTCCTAGCGCTTCGATGGTATCTCGGGTGATAGCTGTAATGCTCACAGGAACGTCAGCTAACGATTGTTCCTTTTTCTGAGCGGTTACGATGACTTCCTCGAGCTGCGCCCAAGTCGGAAGCGCCGTCAGGCTCAGTGACAATGTTACAGCAGAGTAGAGCGAGTGTTTCTTGAAGTTCATAGCTTCTTCCTCTTTGCGGTGCGTTATTAATTTTCGCCATTCTGGCGTGTTTGCGAATCTTTTGTCTACTGACCAACTTGCACACATGGACTATTCATTCATGTGCCTTTAAGACAATGTGTTTCTGACGTATTCTCTCGTGTGTCTTTACGGTCCCATAAGGCTCTCTATGCGAATTGCGGCAATCATTGGTGCTACGGGCGCAACAGGTTCTGCTCTCTCACAAATCTTAGCGGAATCCGATACGTATTCCCGTGTACAGCTGTTTTCGAGATCTCGACCCGGGATCACGCATCCGAAAGTTGAGGCGCACCTAGTTGATTTCAAGTCTATTGATCAGTGGGCAAGCGAGATTGAGGCAGCCGATATCTTTTTATGCATGGGCACAACCCTAAAAAAAGCGGGATCTAAGCGCGCACAGTTCGAGGTGGATTACACGTATCAGGCGAATTTCGCTCATGCGGCAAGAGAGCGAGGAGCGAAGCGGTGCTTTGTTGTGAGTTCACCGGGAGCTAACGCCCAATCAGCAAACTTTTACTTGCGCATCAAGGGCCAGCTTGATGATTACGTCAAATCGTTGGGCTTTGAAACGATCTTAATTAAGCCCTCGCTTATCGCAGCCAGCCGCCCTGATGTCCGATTAGGCGAAAAGTTAGGTAGGTTCATCATGGCGCCCACGCGCTTCATACCCGGCTTGCGTTATTATCGCCCGATTGAGGCACGTGAATTGGCGCGGGCGATTAGTGTACTAGCCGCCAGTGAGTATCCTCTGCGAGAGGAATATGCGTTGGGTGATATACAGGCACAACTCGCTCTTCGCACTCGTGGGTAAATCATCAGGTACGGCGTGGTCGGGATTTTTGTTGAGTTTTGAGTAAGAGGAAAAGCAGGTGAAGGGGACACACGAATACGAAGATGATCCACGTAACGCAACGATCCTGATTAACATTAATGGCCAGCTTGTGCCGCGAGCAGAAGCTATGGTCAGCGTTTTCGACTCTGGTTTTATTTTGGGTGATGGTGTTTGGGAAGGGCTCAGAGTCCACAAAGGTAAAATTGCCTTTCTAGGAGAACATCTGGATCGATTGTATGAAGGGGCTAAAGCGCTGGACATGGATATTGGTGTAGCTCGTTCAGAGATGACAGAGCGGCTTTATGAGACCTTGAGCGCTAATTCCATGCAGGAAGGCGTGCATATCCGTTTAATGGTTACGCGGGGTATAAAAGCGACACCCTACCAAGATCCGAGAGTGACAATATCTCCTGCGACGATTGTGATTATCCCCGAATTCAAGCGCGCCTTACCCGAAACATCGGATCGCGGTATCCGTTTATTTACCGTTCACGTACGCCGTGGTTATCCGGACGTTCAAGATCAGAAATTGAACAGCCATTCCAAGATCAATTGCATCACGGCGTGTATTCAGGCGGCGAAGGCGGGTGCAGATGAGGCCTTGATGCTCGACCCCCACGGTTTCGTCGCAACCTGTAACTCGACCCATTTTTTTATCGTTAGGCAGGGAGAGGTTTGGACTTCCACGGGTGATTTTTGCCTCGGCGGCATTACCAGGGGTAATGTCATTCGCTTGTGCGACGAGAATGGGATCACTGTGAGGCAGAAAAACTTCAGTCTGACAGATGTCTACGGAGCCTCAGAGGCGTTTGTAACGGGGACCTTTGCCGGTTTGTGTCCGGTTAAAGAAGTAGATGGGCGCATGATAGGAGAGGGCAGTAAAGGCCCGATGGTCACTCGTTTGCAGGCTCTCTATCTGGACCTAATTGAACGCGAGGTGAGTGCATGACCTTGAGGCTCGCCGTTTGGTCAGGCCCGAGGAATATATCGACAGCGATGATGCGAGCCTGGGAGAACCGAGAAGACTGCGAGGTCTTGGATGAACCCTTTTACGCCTATTATTTGAAGAAAACCGGATTAGATCATCCCGCCGCCAATGATGTGATGGCATCGCAGAGTACCGACTGGCGCGATGTCGTCGCGCGATGCCTCGCGGATCCACCCGAGGGTAGTCCGATTTTTTACCAGAAGCAAATGACTTTTCATCTGCTAGACGAAGTCGATCGTGACTGGTTCTCAGAGTTGACGCACTGTTTTCTGATTAGAGAGCCAGAATCCGTTATCGCATCTTACGCTCGAGTGAGAGAGGCACCGACCCTAGCCGATGTGGGTTTCGAGCAACAGTTGGCGCTGTTTGACTACATCCACAAAAAGACGGGAGTCCGCCCCATAGTCATCGACAGTCGCAGCTTTTTACAGGACCCCAGAGGTCATCTGCAGGCATGGTGCGACTCTTTGGCGACCGAGTTTAGTGAGCGAATGCTTTCCTGGCCTGCTGGCCCTCGTGATTCGGATGGTGTGTGGGCGCCACACTGGTACAGTGCGGTGTGGCAATCCACGGGCTTTGCTGAGCCTGCAGATGACAAAGAGCCCGACTTGCCACCACAATTGCGGAGCCTTGCTGAAAAAGCGCGTCCTTGTTACGAAACGCTATTCGCTCACCGATTAATACCGAAAACACAATAAAAAAGGAGGAAGCATGTCCCGAACCATGATGATCACCGGTGCCGCACAGGGTATTGGTTTGACCACTGCGCGATTTTTTGCGCAGAAAGGCTGGCGAGTGGGGCTCTACGATGTCAATTCGGA
>JAUHWV010000117.1 GCA_030427335.1 Gammaproteobacteria bacterium
ATCAGTAGATCAGTAGATCAGTAGATCAGTAGATCAGTAGATCAGTAGATCAGTAGATCAGTAGATCAGTAGATCAGTAGATCAGTAGATCAGTAGATCAGTAGATCAGTAGATCAGTAGATCAGTAGATCAGTATAGCGAACACCCCTATGAGATTGTGCGGTAGGCCTCTGGATCCAGTTCGCGCATTTTCCCTTCGATCCAGACCTTGACTTCACGCATCAACTCATCGGCGTTGCGCCCCGCGCTGTCGATCGGTTCGCCGATGCAAACGTCAATCGTACCCGGAGTTAGCGCAAAAGAGGCGCGCGGCCAGCAACGGCCCGAAGTAATAGCGATGGGGACGACTTTGGCACCCGTCGCTACCGCCAGGCGTGTGGCGCCTGTTTTGTAGGCTGGGTCGACACCAGGGACGGTTCGCGTGCCCTCGGGGAACATGATGACCCAGTTACCATTATTCATGAGCTTGACGCCTTGATCCGCTACCTTATTCCACGCTTCTTTCCGCTTGGAACGATCGATATAAATCATATCCAGACGATACAGCGCCCAACCAAACAGCGGTATCCATAGGAGTTCTTTCTTGAATACGTAAGAGAGCGGATTCGGTGCGATAGACGGCATGAAGAACGTCTCCCACGTCGACTGGTGCTTGGGACACAAAATCACGCGCTCGCCGGAGGAATGAAGACGACTCAAGATCTCCTGTCCCTGCACGCGATAACGAACCCCACCGATGATGCGAGCGGCCTCAATAACGCCAGTCAGGTATGGGACGCCAATCTTCCAGTAGATAAAGCCGCCTCGGCCAAATACAGACAACAATAGCAAAACTGTCGCGGCGGGAATCAGAGTAATAACGAGGTAAGCGAAAACAAGCAGCGATCTTATGATTTTAAGCAAAACGAACCCCCATCAATGGAAGGCGCTATTAAACCAAAAGGCTCTCGATTTAAACAGATGCTTATCATCCTATTTACAATTCAGAATCAAAAGACCACACTGCGTGGTTGCGTTTCAAGATGCTTTGGGTTGCGGTCCCACCGTCTGTATGAAAAAGTTACCTACCAAGGCCGATCTTCGGCGAGAGTTGAATGGCGAGATTTCCCAGTACTTGAGCTCTGGGGGTGCCGTGCAGCACGTCGCCGCGGGCGTTTCCGGGAAAGATCCCCTGAATCCGCAGAAGCGCTCAATGACAGAAATATTTAACGGCCCAAGGCAAGAACGTACGCCGCTGGATCACGTCCTCGCTGACTTAGAATCCCGACGCCAAAAAGACACGAAACCCAAGCCCAAGCCCAAGAGCCGTTCCAGACCGAAGAAAAAAGTGATCTACGACGATTTTGGTGAACCCCTGCGTGAAGTATGGGTAGAAGAATAACAGGAGGATTTCATGAATCCCTTAAAAGTAAGCCCTAAAACCATCTCTATCTCTGATGCAGCTATTGCAGATCTGCACAATCGCATAGATCACGCCCGCTGGCCGGAGCAGGAAACCGTGAACGATTGGACTCAAGGAGTTCCCCTCGGTTATCTGAGGGAACTCGCGCACGAATGGCAGCATAATTATAACTGGCGCGAATGCGAAACTTGGATCAACACAACGCAACTTTGGGAAACAACCATTGGGGATCAGAGCGTCGCTTTCTTTCACATTCGAAGCGTTGAATCCGATGCACAACCGCTATTGCTCACCCACGGTTGGCCGGGCTCCATACTTGAATTTACAGATCTGATACCGCTTCTGACCAATGGGCCTAGCCAAGCTTTCCACCTCGTCATCCCCTGCCTTCCGGGCTACGGTTTCTCTAGTAAGCCACGAGTTCACGGAACGGGCATTGTGGCGGTCGCTGCGATGTGGGATAGCCTCATGAAAGGGCTTGGGTATAGCGAGTACTTCGCGCATGGCGGTGACTGGGGCAGCGTGATTACCCAGACGCTCCCATTGATCCCAGATTCGGGTGTCCGTGGCATACATGTGACTCTACCCATCGTGCAGCCACCTCAGGAGTACCTCGCAGAACCCACGCCCGAAGAAATTGACGCAATGAATGCAGGCGCGCATTACGCCCGCTGGGATAACGGTTATTCCCAGCAGCAAGCCTCGCGCCCACAAACACTGGGATATGGCTTAAACGACTCCGCCATCGGTCAGCTCGCGTGGATTGCGGAGAAATTTTGGTCATGGACCGACTGTGAAAAAGACGGAATCGCTCTGCCGGAAAATGCGGTCAGCCGGCAGGCACTGCTTAATACTGTGTCGCTCTACTGGTTTACTGAAACCGCCACCAGCTCTGCACGACTTTACTGGGAGAGCTTTCACCCAACCGAAGCCCTACCCCAGATCGATTGCCCAACCGGCATGAGTATTTTCCCGAAGGAAATATTCAAAGCATCCAGACGCTGGGTTGAGTCACGATTCAGTGATCTCCGATACTGGAGCACCCCGAGCAAGGGTGGGCACTTTGCCGCGATGGAGCAACCCGAGATACTGGCTGCCGAGATCCGCAACTGCATAGCGACGTTTAAATAGCGTACGAGCGATATCGCCGCAATCTAACCCGCTCAAGACCCGACGCTGAACGCTGAACGCTGAACGCTGAACGCTGACCGCTGAACCTGAGTGTTGAATGTTGAAACAGGGCTCAAACCCGCCGTATTGCACTATGTAAGCCGAGCGGAGACAGCCTATTCTAAGCGGGCGCTCAAACGACACGACGTTGTGTGCGCGAGCGTGCCATGGATGGCCTTGAAGCGTTCCGCGTGGATAGGCTGTGCAGCGAGGCGATTCAACCGTTCAACGAATTCATCGTATGGCACGACCAAGCCCAGCGGAGACAGCCTATTCTAAGCGGGCGCTCACACAACACGATGTTGTGTGCGCGAGCGTGCCATGGATGGCCTTGAAGCGTTCCGCGTGAATAGGCTGTGTAGCGAGGCGGATTCAGATATCTCAGACAAATGGATCAGACTCTCCAAATCTGACCCAGGCACTGTGAATAGGTTGTCTAGCGAGGCGCTTTAGGTTGTGTAGCAAGGCGAGCCCTAAGCAACCTACCGTTCGTAAATCGTAACTCCGCCAATAATCGTGCGTTCCACCTTGAGGTCATGAACGTGCTCAGCGTTATCGAGTGGGTTGCCCGATAGCACAACTAAGTCCGCTAGCTTACCCACTTCAATGGATCCCAAATCGGCTTCTCGATGAACCTGCCATGCCGCATCTATCGTTGTCGCACGTAGCGCCGTCATCACGTCCGTTTTTTGATACTCGCCCAGAACTTCGCCCGAACTGGTTTTACGATTCACCATCGCAGACACGGCGCGCAACGGGCGCATGGGTACCACAGGCGTATCTAGGTGAGTGGTAAAACGGACTCCGTTTTCAATGGCCCATTGAGAGGGGCTAATGTTTTCTGCACGTTCAGGCCCCATGAAGATGTCGCGGTGACGATCACCCCAAAAATAGACGTGAGCGGTAAAGAACGAGGGGGTAATACCTAATTGGGCCATTCGTTTGATTTGATCCTCTCGAGCCATTTGCGCATGAATCAGAATGGTACGATGGTCTTCTTGCGGAAACTCCAATAGTGCTGCTTCTACAGCATCTAGCGCATCTTCAACAGACGCATCACCATTGGTGTGAATCGCTACCCTGTAGCCGTGTTTGAAAATTTCACGAACCTGAGCGAAAAGTGCCTCGCGGTTGACACGAGCGTAACCTCGGTAGTCTTCGTCACCTTTAAAAGGCACGTGGTAAGGGTGGCTCAAGTAACCGGTATAGCCCTGGATGCTGCCATCGGCAACAATTTTGAAACCGACGGTGTCGAAACGATCGGTATCCCACTCTGCCTCATCAAAGACTCCGGTTTTGATTTCCTGATCAAAATCCGTTTGCAAAGGCATCACGGTGAGACGCTGGGGTACCACACCCCACCGAGACATCTGACGCATACCTTTCATTTGCTCTCGCGATCCCGCGCCCATATTCGCCGTCGTTACACCATGTTGAGCGTAATCCTTCACTGCGGCTTTGGTCATCAAAAAACCTTCAAAGGCACCAAAACTCAGAACCTGTCCCATCAGACTCATCATGGCGTTTTCCTCTAGAACGCCCGTGGGCTCGCCTTGTGCGTCGCGAACAATAACACCACCTTCTGGGTCTGGCGTATCTCGGTTGATTCCAAGCTCCAAAAGCGCAGCACTATTCACGGTCGCAAAATGCAGCGAGCTGTGTAAAGCGACCACGGGTTGTGTGGCCGACACACGATCCAAGTCGGACCGCGTGGGGTGTCGCCCCTCTGCAATGGCCGTATCGTCGTAGCTCAGACCGATGATCCAGTCACCCTCTTCCGTTCGACCGGCCTGCTCTTTCAGACGCTCCACTAGCATGTCCATATCGACCACATTTCCAGCGGGCGGGCTCGACAGATTGGCAACTAAACTGTACATCCCCGATCCGGGGAAATGCCCGTGCGCATCAATGAAACCAGGCACAAGGGTCCGCCCCATTAAATCATTGACTTCAGTCTCCTCTGTAACCAAAGTCATGATCTCATCGGTCGAACCGACGGCCTCGATGCGATCGCCGCGCACCGAAACAGCTTCAGCGATGGGCTGCTCGGCATTCATGGTCAAAACGGCACCGCCGATGAAGACTTGATGCGCGGGGGGCTCGGGAGTGCGCGTTGCTATTTGAAACAACACGTACAACCCTCCAAAGAGAGCGAGGGCGACAAGCGCCCACGTCGATTTAGTCATGCTAGGTCCTTAAAGTTAAGCCGCAATCGGGCCCAAAACAATGTTAGCCAATTCGGCTCGATGATGGACTGCGTCGCCGTAGAGCGCTTTGCTGTGCATCTGGCGTTTAAAATATAGGTGTACATAGCATTCCCACGTAAACCCGATACCACCATGCATTTGCACCGCGCGCGATGCCGAGAAATCAGCCGTCTCGCTCGCAGATGCTTTAGCAACATGGCCTGCTTTAATCGCAGTCGATTCTTCAGAATCGTAGGCACAAGCCGCGTTGTAGGCCAAGGACTTGGTTTCGTCAATGGCTAACATCACGTTCACCAAGGGGTGCTTGACTGCTTGGAAAAAGCCCAGCGGGTGGTCGAACTGCTTGCGAACGCTAACGTACTCGACAGTCGTCTGAAGAAGCCACTCACCTGCACCCACAATATCCGCTGCGAGGAGCGCTAGAATCCCCGGCTGCGCTGCCGCAAAAGCGGCCTCAGCATCTGACCCCAGACAAGTCGCTGCCACACCGTCAAAGCTTACCGTTGCTTGATCACGCGTTAGGTCAATAATGGCATCTTGCTGCACCGAAACGCCTGCGGCCGATTTGTCGACCCAGTACCAAGCCAGCCCATCGCCAGACCGCGCCGCTACGAGCAAAGCATCAACTTTACCGGCTTCTTGCACGAAATAGGCTTTGCCAGAGAGAGTGCCGTTATCCGCGGTGACTTGAGTGCCTGTTGGCCCAACGCTGCCGTGCTCATCTGAGTAAGCCAGCGCCACCGACTTCCCTTCTAGAATAGCCTCAAACCCTGCATCCGCCTGGTCGCAATTCGCCAACACTAGGCCCACATTCAAAGTTTCAAGTAATGGACTCGGACAAGCGGCTTTACCTTGCGCTTCTATAAGACCGGCTACCGCCACGAGGGGTAAACCCAAGCCGCCTTTCTCTTCGGGTACGGTTAAAATAGACCAGCCCAGTTCGACCATTTCCTTCCAAAGCTCGGGTTTCCAGTCTACCGTAGGAGTTCGATCAGGGGTCGAATCGTGTGCAACTAGCGCGTGTAGCTGATCAACCGGTAGTCGATCCGCAAAAAACTTCTCTGCCTGCGTTTTAAGCGCCGCAGCATCATCGTCATAACCAAAATTCTTAGGTTGCGCCATGACTATACCTCCTATTTCGACTTGGGCAGGCCAAGCACGCGCTCGCCCACGATATTACGCTGAACTTCACTGGTACCTGCTGCAATAGTGAACCCGAACGAGTTCATGTACGACAAGGTCCACTGGCCTCCATCAAGCGCTTGCGGATCAGCCAGATACAAAGAGCCTTTGGCGCCACCGACCTCCATCGCCAGATTAGCGGTACGCTGATGCATTTCACTTACCTGCAGCTTACCCTGCAGCGGAATACGCATGGGGTGATCCGTCAGCGCTGGCACGCGAGCGCGCCGTTGGGTCTGCATGAAGCCCTCTTCTTTAACGAGCTCTTGCATCATCTTGTCACGCAGTACGGGGTCTTGCGAGGCAGGCTTACCGTTGCGCATCGTCTCCGTAGCCAGTTTCATAACCGCGCCTACCGATGAGGTAAACGAAGCCTTGGATGTCATGCCACCCGCACGCGGGGTATCGAGATTCCCGGCACCGCGCTCGAACAAAAGCGTTGTCATCGCCACTTGCCAACCTTTGCCGAGCTCATCTAAACGCATACGGTCTTCGATCACCAAGTTGTCAAAGATGACTTCGTTGAAACCGAGCTCGCCGGTCATCTTGATTAGTGGGCGAACCGTCACCCCTTTGCCAAGCGCGGCTTTGATGGGCACCACGAAGTAGCTCAAACCATCGTACTTGTGCGACTTATCGGTTCGCACCAGGATGATCATCCAGTCGGCGAAATGCGCTAGGCTCGTCCAGACTTTATGTCCATTTATTGCCCATTTGCCGTCATCTGTGGGCGAAGCAAAGGTCTGCACACTTGCCAAGTCAGACCCAGCGCCTGGCTCACTGAAACCCTGACACCAAATCTCTTCACCCGACAACAGCTTAGGTAGCAGCTGAGCTTTGAGTTCATCGCTACCGTGGTTCAGAATCGTAGGAGCGGCCATACCCAAGCCAATCACGTTAGGCAGAATTGGGGTTTTGGCCTTGACCATTTCATCATTAGCAATGCGTTGAAACCCGGTGTGGCCGCCACCGCCGCACAAAGTGGGGTAATCGCAACCTACCAGGCCAGCATCGTAGGCTGCCTTTTGCCACGCCTGCAGAAAGTCCATTTGATCTTTATTCATGATCTCAATGGCACTTTGCGGCAATCTGACCGGTGGTTCACCGGGGTGGTTCGCGGCTAACCAATCCCGACAGTGCTGGCGAAATTCAGCCTGTTCAGGGGTATCTACTCGAGCTGCTTGGCTCATCATCGACTCCTTAGACTTATCA
>JAUHWV010000118.1 GCA_030427335.1 Gammaproteobacteria bacterium
TTAGACGTTTGAAAGCGGCCGAGCCGGTTACGTTGCAGCGCTCACCGACGTTTACAAAAAGTGTATCGTCGGTGATTTTGAAGGCTTCCAAGCCGCTCAAATAGCAGCCTAATTTTGGCTGGGGGCGTATGCGCGGTTGCCCGGTCTCAACGGCCTTTGCAATGGCTTGCACGTGTGCTGGCGTGGTGCCGCAGCAGCCACCTGCCAAGTTCAAAAAGCCGCGTTTAGCGAATTCGGACAGGTCTTCAAACATGTCATCCGGCGTTTCATCATACTCACCGAAGGCGTTGGGTAGACCGGCATTAAAGTGGCCGCTGAAGTAACAGTTGGCTACTTTCGATAGGGCTTCTACATAAGGGCGAATTTCTTTAAACCGTCGCCCACAGTTCGTGCCGATTATTAAGGGCTTCGCATGTGCGACCGAGTTCCAGAAGGCCTCTGCCGTCTGACCTGAAAGAATACGTCCACTGGTGTCCGGAAAGGTGACCGAAAGCATCATGGGGCGTCGAATACCGGTGTCAGCAAAGGCTTCTTCGATGGCGTAGATTGCGGCTTTGGCATTTAATGTGTCGAAGATCGTCTCAATCATAAGCAGATCGACGCCTTCTTCGAGCAGTGCCCGCGCCGAAACCCGATAGTCGCTTACGAGCGTATCGAAATCGATGTTACGAGCACCAGGGTCGTTTACGTCGGGCGAAATAGAGGCAGTCCGTGGGGTGGGGCCAATAATGCCTGCTACGAAGCGGGGTTTGTTTGGTGTTTTTAGAGTGTATTCGTCAGCTACCTTCCGCGCGATGCGGGCCGCGGCGCGATTGAGTTCTTCGGCGAGTTCCTCAAGCCCATAATCCCCTTGGGCGACTGCCGTGGAGTTAAAACTGTTTGTTTCAATAATATCGGCGCCAGCCTCAAGGAAGGCAGCGTGAATTTCACGAATGACCTTAGGTTTGGTTATGCTCAGTAGGTCGTTGTTGCCTTTGAGGTCGCCCTTGAAGTCAGCAAAGCGGTCACCGCGGTAATCGGCTTCATCTAAATCGTAATTTTGAATCATGGTTCCCATGGCGCCGTCCAATATGAGAATACGATCGGCTAATTGTTGCTCTAGGGAATGGTTCGCTGAGGTCATGCTGTGTTGCTCCTTTTCTCGGCGCGAAGTTTATCAGGTTTTGTCAGGAAGTTCGGTGTGAAACCAAAGATTTGTTCGATTTGGAGAGGGGATCTTGCTAAAATACCTGAGTATTTTGCTAAGGATAGCCTTCATCTATGTTTACCATTACCGAGTCTGCACAAAATTACTTAGCTGAGCTCCTCTCAAAACAAGAGGGAACCCTGGGCGTGCGTGTATTTATCAACCAGCCAGGTACGCCAAAGGCCGAGACTTGCATCGCGTATTGCCGCGAGGCCGACGTTCAAGAAAATGACGTCACGCAAGCGTTTGGTCCGATTACGACCTATATAGAAGCAAGGAGCATCCCGTTTCTTGAAGACGCTTTGGTAGACTACAATAAAGACCGCATGGGCGGGCAGTTAACCATTAAAGCGCCCAACGCAAAATTACCTCGCGTTAACGAGGATAGTCCACTAGAAGATCGGATTAACTACGTGCTCTATAACGAGGTAAATCCCGCTCTAGCCGCACACGGCGGCGAGGTTTCCTTGGTCGAGATAACAGACGATTTAATTGCCATCCTAAAGTTTGGTGGTGGTTGCCAGGGATGCGGCATGGTAGACCAGACGCTCAAGGGCGGCGTAGAGAAAAGTCTGTTGGAGCAAGTGCCTGAGTTGTCTGGCGTTCGAGACGTGACCGATCACACGGATCGTTCTCAGGCATATTACTAAGATTCAGAAGAACCAGTATACACGAGCCCTTCACGCGGGCTCGCTTGTCTTGCTAGCGTGCTTTGAGGGCCGACTTTACCGTGTCGCGAAACTTCAGAATAGCGCTTTCAGTCGTTTCCCAGTCGATACAGCCATCGGTAATTGACACACCGTAATCCAGCTGCGTTTTATCCTCGGGCAAGTTTTGGTTGCCCGCGTTTATATGGCTCTCAATCATGAGTCCCTTAATCGAACGATTGCCATCAGCAATCTGGTGGCCGATGTTTTCAAGAACGAGGGGTTGAAGCTCGGGGTTTTTATTTGAGTTTGCATGACTGCAGTCGATCATAATGTTGTGCGGCAGCCCGGCTTTATCTAACTCTTTTTCGACTAACGCAACGTGCACTGAGTCGAAATTGGGGCCATCCGATCCACCACGCAACACAACGTGAGCGTAGCCGTTTCCACGCGTTGTGGTCACGGCGACACGGCCATCTCCGCTCAGACCGAGGAAACGGTGCGGTTTCGCGGCGGATTTAATGGCATTTGTCGCGACCTCGATGCCACCATCGGTCCCGTTTTTAAAACCGACTGGGCTACTGAGACCGCTTGCCATTTCGCGATGAGTTTGTGATTCAGTCGTGCGCGCGCCGATGGCTGACCAGCTTATAAGGTCTTGTAAGTACTGCGGCGAGATAGGATCCAGCGCCTCTGTTGCCGTAGGGAGGCCGGATTCCAGTATATCTAACAGCAACTTACGGCCAATATTTAAACCGTCTTCTATCTGAAATGAGTCGTCTAGATACGGGTCATTAATAAGACCCTTCCACCCCACTGTGGTTCTCGGTTTTTCAAAGTAAACGCGCATCACGATGTAGAGTGTGTCGGAGACCGCCTCTGCGAGCGTCTTCAATCGGGTAGCATAATCAAGTGCCGCTTTCGTGTCGTGGATCGAGCAGGGGCCGACAACAACGAATACACGATGGTCTTTGTCATCGAGAATATCCCGTATTACTTGTCGCGACTGCGCCACCTGCTCATACGCTAAGGTTGAAGCCGGAACCTGTTTTTTGAGCTCCTGTGGCGTTATCAGAAGACTTTGGGACTCGATATTGATATCGTGGATAGCGTTTTGTTTCATGGTGATGCCTTGAGTTTGGGGCGCGGATTTCCTTGCGGACGAGGGCGCGAATTTTACAGGCTTAAGAGTGCAAAAGGTAGTCTTAATACCAATGGGTGCGAGAGGTGCAGTTTGACAGCGCTATATGACATTCGTGCGATAGAGCCCTACATTCGAGAGGGCACGTTATTTGTGACGCCCAACGATCGCATGGCAAGAGCTATGGAAGCGGCTTTTGATCAGCAGCAAGCTGACCTTGGCTTAGACGCTTGGCAGCCCCTAGCCGTGGTGTCTCTAACACGCTTCATGGCGCAATCACTCGAGGAAGGCGACTTAGGGTGTCCGATATCCGCTTCACAAGGCATTCATCTACTTCGCCGAATCATCGAAGAGCACGTCTCTACGAGTCACTCGATTAGCCTTTTAAGCCCTCAACAGCTTGCAAGAGCGGCCTTTCAAGCTTTTGAGTTAGTTGAGCTGTACGAGTTGAGTGAGAGGGCTGATTTCGAACATAAAATGAAGTCGTCTGCCAACGGCGCTGCGTTTTTGCAGTGGCGAGAGGCGTTGATCAGACAGTTAAAGAAACGGGAGCTGGCGACGGAGGCTATGCAGCGCGCCGAGCTTTGCAGGCGGCCCTCTCCAAGGTCTTGGGCCCAGATAGTGCTGGTTGATTTCGATACGCATACGCCTCTTGCGCTTCGTTTTTTGCGGAACCGCTGTAATGTCTTAATAGATCATAGTAGCCTTGATGCCGCTTTTAATAAGACATCGTTTGACTCTCAAAAGGTAGGCCTGACGTCCTATCAGGATAAGCAAACTCAATATAATCGTGTTGCCGCACAAGTGAGAGAGCGTTTTGCCGCAGATAGTCAGACCCGCATCGGTATTGTTGTGCCGCAGCTCGAACAAGAGCGAGCGAGCTTAGAGCGAGCGTTGAGACGGGAGTTCAACTGTGCTGATGCCGAGTACGAAAATCTGCCCATTAATTTTTCCGCTGGTATGTCCGCATCAAGCGTTCCGGTAATTAGGGCCGGGCTGCGGCTGCTTGAACTCGCTTTTGGCGAACTTGAGGCTGATGAGCTTATCGCCTTGTGTCACAGCCCGTTTTGTTCACTGGCCGCGGGCAGCGATGAACGCGCGGCTGTGAGCGTGCTGATCTCAAAGCTCGGGCTTGGCGTGTGTACTCGACAGACGTTACCGGTATTGGTCGATGAGCTTGCTAAGCGGACCCCAGAGGCGGGATTGGTTCGCTTTTGGAGTTCGGTGCGGTCTTTGAAGCAGGGAGCGAGATCCACAGAGCGCGTAGTGCAAGAGTTTACCGAGGTTTTGCAAAACGCAGGCTGGCCCGGCGAACGCTCAATTGACAGCGTCGAATTTCAAGCGCTCGAGCTCTGGCGTGAATCTCTAGCGAGTTTGTCCAGTTGGCATAAAATTCAAAGTGAATGGACTTGGCTGGAAGCCTTATCGGTGTTATCGGAGATTCTAGGTGGGCGAGTCTTTCAGCCTAAAACACCTGACCGCTCTATTCAGGTGTTGGGGACACTTGAAGCGGGTGGGTTATACTTTGATCATCTCTTCGTGTTAGATGCGGACGAGCATCAGTTTCCGAAAACGGTATCGCTATCTCCTTTCATACCGGTAGATTGGCAACGTGAATTCAGCATGCCACGTTCTAGCCCTCAGACGGAACTATACTTAGCCGATATTCAATTGCGCGGCTTTGCTCAGCGCTCCGGGCACGTTGATTATAGCTATATTCGCTTAAGAGACGAAATAGCGGTTCGGCCGAGTCCTGTTTTGACCGAGTTGGATGAGCGCGTCTATGAGGTCTCAAAGCGCCCAGCGTCCGCAAGTGCGCTGACGTACGTGACCGACTCGAAAGGTAGCCCACTCAGTCCTGGTCTGACTGATTTGAAGGGAGGCACGTATCGAATTGCTTCGCAGTCCCAGTGTGCTTTTAAAGGGTACGCAAAATTCCGACTACTGCTTCCTGAGTCCGAGAGCGTGAGTCAAGGACTCTCGCCACAAGAGCAGGGCTCACTTTTACATAAGGCGCTTGAGAATCTGTGGCGCAGTCGCTCGCGGATTGAGGATGTAACCGATGAGCAGGTCCCCCTCGCCGTGGACGCCGCGCTCCAGACATTGTTGCCGAGTCGTAGATTGATTATGCCTAAGCTGGTCTACGAGGCAGAACATGAGCGCCTCGTTTTCGCGCTGCAAGCTTGGTTGGAACTGGAACGAGCAAGGCCGCCTTTTGAAGTAATGGCGCTTGAAGATCCGGTCCCATTTTCCCTTGCAGGTTTTACTTTTTCTATGCGACCAGATCGAATCGACAAAGTGGGCTCTGGCCTGTTCGTGATTGACTATAAATCTCGTGCACCCTCGGCGTCAAAATTACTTTCAGATCGTCTTGAGGAGCCTCAGTTACCGATCTATGTACTGGCTTTAGAATCGGTCATAGGCTGTGCCTTCGGGGCTGTTTCGTCGATCGTGAAGCCTGAACTGCAGGGCCTAGCTGTGCATGCAATCACTAAGGGTGTCAAGGTGGCTGAAGATTGGGATGATCTTATTGGTCGTTGGCGCGAACGCTTGGAGGAACTGCTAAATGACATTAGACGGGGTGATGCGCGTGTGAATCCCATTGCCTCGGCATGCACGTTTTGCAGTTATGCAAACGTGTGTCGAGTGCGGACACTGGGCCTTGAGGTGTCCGGCGATGAGTGATTCGGTGCAGCGTCAGCGTGCCTTGGATCCGACTCGAAGTTGGTGTGTGACGGCACCGGCGGGTTCAGGAAAAACCAGCTTGCTGGTTCAGCGAATATTGGCTTTGCTCGTTCGAGTGGAAGAGCCTGAAGAGATCGTAGCGATCACATTCACCCGTAAGGCAGCAGCGGAAATGCGGCTTCGTATTCACGAAGCATTTGAGTTGGCCCAGACAAAAGAACGTGCATCGCTGCCGAGCTACGAGCAAATAACCTATGATCTGGCGACTCAGGTGCTCGAACACAGCGACGCACGTGCATGGTCCCTACAGCACAATTTAAATCGACTGCAAATAACCACGATCGATTCTTATTGCGCGAGCTTAGTGCGACAACTCCCGTTGTTGAGTCATTTAGGCGGCACAATTACCCCTACAGATGATCCGGAAAGGCTGTATCGAGCAGTGGCGATACAGGTTTTGTCGGCGCAAGACGAGAATCTTAGGCGTCATCTCTTGCCCATCCTGCACGCTTTGGGCAACCGCTGGGAGAGCGCTATAGGGTGGTTGGTGAGCTTGCTTTCGAAAAGAGATCAGTGGCAACTCGCTTTGTTCCCCGCAGCTCAAGCGCACACCGCGCTCGAGTTGATGAATGAAAGTTGGCGTGACATTTGTGCAAAAGAGGTCTCGTTTCTATCTGAAAATCTAGCGACATACCTTACACGGTTAAGCATGATACTAGCGGCTTTGAATGAGGCCGAGGCAGATCCATACGCAAGTTTGCACGATCGCCAATATGGGATTCGTTCGTGGCAGAGAGTATGCGAGTTTCTCTTGACCGAAAAAGATCAGTGGCGTGAACGGGTCGACAAACGGCACGGTTTTCCCACGGGTAGTGAGCAAAAACGGCTGTGGGAAGAGCTTGTGCCCGAACTTAAGGCGGAGGTTTCCCCCCAACTTTTCGCAGGTCTAAGATTTATGCCTGTCGAGCTAGAGAGCGATCAGTCATGGGAACTCGTGGTGCACATTGTATCAATTCTGCCGTATTTGCAGGCTCAATTTTGGACGACCTGTCAGCAGGAAAATGAGGTGGACTTTACGCAAATTGCCGAGGGCGCGTTGGCCGCTCTGGGTGATGATGAGGCGCCCACAGATCTCTCAATGAGTTTAGATTATCGGTTGAAACATCTGCTGATTGACGAGTTTCAAGACACATCAACGGTTCAGTTTGAGCTAGTCCGGCGTCTGACGCGCGATTGGATAGAGTACAATGAGAGCAACTCGCAAGATCGGAAAACGCTGTTTTTAGTCGGCGACGCAATGCAGTCGATTTATCGGTTTCGCGGTGCGCAAGTCGATTTGTTTATCCGGGCGCAGGAGCAGGGGTTTAACGGTCTGATTCCTGAGAGGCTCGAACTTAACCAAAACTTTCGATCCCGACCCGAAATCGTGGATTGGGTTAATTCCATTTTCGCGCGCTCTGCTGATGTGACCCCGCCGTTTATACAGACGATTCACGCCAATAAAGCGCAA
>JAUHWV010000002.1 GCA_030427335.1 Gammaproteobacteria bacterium
TGAGCAAAACCGGCGGCCATAAAAGAGAGTGCTAGTAAGAGCTTTTTCATAACGCGACCTCTAAAGTTGTGGACTTTAAGTAACCAAAGTTTGCGTGAATTCTTATGCCCGCCCCGCGCCCCCCAGGCAAAGCTGTGGCATTATATACAAATCTCGTAACACAACAAAGTTGAAAGGGCTATATGACAACAAATATTGACTTAGTCGCACCGGAAAAGCCGCGCTACGACCGCGCCGAGTTTCTCGCAAGCGCGGCGAAGTTTCACCAGTGCCCTGCCGACTTAGGCTGGGAAGTCGCCTTTGCTGGCCGGTCGAATGCGGGAAAATCGAGTGCAATTAATAGCTTAACCAAAAATAAGAAGTTGGCGCGCACCTCCAAGACGCCCGGTCGCACGCAGCTTCTGAATTTTTTCTCGCTGAGTGACCAACAGCGGCTAGTCGACCTACCTGGCTACGGCTTTGCCAAAGTGCCGCTGGCAATGAAGCGCGAATGGACGCAGCAGCTAGAAACTTACTTGCAGGAGCGCCAGTCTCTTCAAGGGCTGATATTGCTTATGGACTGCCGCCACCCGCTTCAGCCATTCGACGAGCAGTTAATTGAGTGGGCGCTGTCAGCGGATATGCCCTGCCACATATTGCTAACGAAGGCTGACAAACTCAAACGCGGCGCACAGCAGTCTGCGAAACTTCAAGTTGAGAAGACCTTGCGTGAGCGCAGCGGAAAACTGTCGGTGCAAGTGTTTTCCTCGCTGAAACACCAAGGCCACGAGGCCTTGATTGCAAAACTCGACGAATGGCTGACACAGCCTCTTGGCTAATGCGCCTCCTCCCAGTTGTTGCCAACCCCCGCCTCGACTAGCAGAGGGACATCTAGGCTAGCCGCGCTTTCCATGGCGGCGGTCACGCCAGAAACGATCTGATCAAGTTCTGCCTCAGGGACTTCGAATACCAATTCATCGTGGACCTGCATAATCATCTTGGCAGTCAGGCCTTGGTCAATTAGCCAAGCTTGGGTCGACAGCATGGCTTTTTTTATGATGTCGGCTGCGGTCCCCTGCATGGGCGCGTTAATCGCGGTCCGCTCTGCTGCTTGCACACGCATCTTATTTTTCGCGTTGATCTCAGGTAAGTACAACCGGCGCCCAAAAAGGGTTTCTACGTAGCCGGTGTCATGCGCCTGTTCACGTGTGCGGTTCATGTACTGTAGGACGCCCGGATAGCGGTCAAAGTAGGTGTCAATGTAGCTTTGGGACTCAGCTCGGCCAATGTGGAGCTGACGTGCTAAGCCAAATGCGGACATACCATAAATGAGACCAAAGTTGATGGCTTTCGCTTTGCGCCGCTGGTCTGCCGTCACTTCAGACACAGGAAGACCAAATACCTCTGCAGCCGTCGCAGCGTGCACATCAAGACCCTCATTGAAGGCCGTAACCAAGCCAGGGTCAGCCGACAAATGGGCCATGATGCGCAACTCTATCTGCGAGTAATCCGCAGCCACAATTTTACTGCCCTCCGGCGCGATGAACGCTTTGCGGATAGCTCGACCCTCGACGCTACGGATGGGAATATTTTGTAAATTTGGGTCCGACGATGAGAGCCGTCCTGTTGCCGTGACAGCTTGATGGTAAGACGTATGGATTCGGCCCGTTCTGGCATTAATGAGTAAAGGGAGTTTATCCGTATAAGTCGATTTCAACTTAGACAAGCCTCTGTGCTCGATGAGTAGTTTCGGCAAAGGGTAGTCCAGAGCCAGTTCAACCAAGACTTCCTCGGCAGTTGAGGGCGCGCCTTTGGGTGTTTTTTTGAGAACGGGTAACTGGAGCTCATCGAAGAGGATTTCGCCTAACTGCTTGGTGGATCCTAAGTTAAAGGGGCGGCCCGCCAGTTCATGTGCTTGCGACTCAAGCTCAATAAGTCGCGCACCCAAAACTGCGCTTTGCTCTTGAAGAATTTCGCGAGAAACCAAAGCACCATTACGCTCTATGGCTTGCAGAACCGGTGCTAAAGGCAGCTCGATGGTTTCATACACGTTTTTGAGAGACTGGTTTTGATTCAGCTTTGCAGTTAAACACTGATAGAGCTGCCAGGTGATATCCGCGTCCTCGCAGGCGTAGTGGCTGGCTTTTTCAAGATCGATCTGATTAAAAGTAAGCTGCTTGACGCCTTTGCCCGCTATATCCTCAAATGTGACGGTTTTGCGGTTTAGGTGGCGTTCGGCAAGGCTGTCCATGTCGTGGCGCCCTGCAACCGAATCCAGCACATACGATTCCAACATGGTGTCGCCAGCAAAGCCTCGGAGCGTAATACCCTGGTTTGCAAGAATATGTTGATCGTATTTTAGGTGTTGGCCTATTTTTAAAACTGAAGCATCTTCCAGTAAAGAACGAACCTGGTTCAACACAGTATCAAAAGGAAGCTGATCAGGCGCACCTGGATAATCGTGTGAAAGCGGTATGTAACACGCAGTGCCCGCCTCACAACAGAAGCTCATGCCCACGAGATGGGCATTCATATAGTCTAGGCTGTCGGTTTCCGTATCGAAGGCAAAGGTTCCCGCCTGCCTCAAGACGTCGACCCACCTCAGTAAATCCGCTTCAGTAAGAATGGTTTCATAATGAGTTTCGATCGCAGACGCTGCAACAAGCGGGGTCTTTGTTTCCGTTTCAGATCCCTGTAGCTCTTGCAACCAGGACCGAAATTCGAGAGTGGCGTACCAGCTTTCAAGCGCGGCAATATCGACACTCGAGTTCTGGAGTTGATCAGGGGCTACGCTGAGGTCGACATCCAGCTTGATGGTAGCGAGCTCGTAGCTCAAATATGCCATATCTTTTTCTTGTTCTAACTTCGCGGCCAAGGTTTTGGCACCGCGAATGGGTAGCTCCGCGACTTTGTCCAGATTTGCGTAGATCTCATCCAAGCCGCCTAGGCCCTGTATCAATCCCAAGGCCGTCTTTTCTCCGACCCCTGGCACACCGGGGATGTTATCCACTTTATCCCCCATCAGCGCCAAATAATCGATCATTCGCTCGGGTCCGAACCCGTACTTAGACCGCACACCTTCAATATCCAGTATGGTGTCACTCATAGTATTAATCAGCGTAACGTGCTCATTCACCAGTTGCGCCATATCTTTGTCCCCAGTAGAGACCACCACCGGCCGAGACTCCAACGCTGAGCGAAACGCGAGAGTGCCAATAACATCATCTGCCTCAACCCCTGGTTCGCAAAGCAAAGGAAACCCCAAGGCCCTGACCAATTCGTGCAGAGGCTCGATTTGCGATCGCAATTCGTCTGGCATAGGGGGGCGATGGGCTTTGTATTCTGTGAACAACGCGTCTCGAAAAGTCGGCCCCTTAGCGTCGAAGACAACAACAATGGGGCTATCCGGGTAGTCAGTTTGTAGTCGCTTGAGCATACTCACGACACCCTTAATGGCACCGGTGGGCTGTCCTGCTGAAGTTTCTAAGGGAGGCAGGGCATGGAAGGCTCGATACAAGTAAGACGACCCATCGACCAGTAGCAAAGGGGGTTGATCCGAAACTGACATGCACAGTCCTATAGATTTCTGATTTCAAGGTGCATTAAACCGTAAGCCAGTGCAGTTTGCCATGGTCGATATCGTCCAAACCCACCCTTTACTTTTCGGAAGTGTTACCTTCGAATACAAAATTCAAAAAACAGAATGCACCATTCACTGAAATAGATCGTAAATATTTCGATAAGCCCTTTAAATTTCTTACAAAAAGCCTATAATGCCACCTCGTTACCCAAGGTAACACTTTGCGAGGAAATGAAGATGAAAGTAACAAATGGTTTGGCAGTAGTCAGTTTGGTGTCTCTATTTAGCATGAATGCGTTGGCAAACATCCCAACGATCGCAATGGTTAGCAATGATGTGCTGATCAAAACTCAGCACACCACTCCAACCAAAGTAAAAGCTGAAACAGTTAAGAAAGGCGCGGTAGCAGTATCGATGTCTTTAGAACAGAGACTTCAAGCGCAACTTGACGCATCTCTAGAAAAGAACTTTTTAGAAGAAACTGTGAAGTAGAGGCAGGGGTTAATACCCCTGCTTTTCCCACTGTGCCACGATCGAGCGCAAGGTCAATTTCATTTTGGTAAGATCGAGTGGTGCTTTCACAAAGCCGTGATAGTCGCCCTTTGGGTTCATGATCACAACATTCGCGCTGTGATCCATCTGGTAGTTCTCGCCGCCACCGGGTACACGACGAAACGGTGTGTTCAGTTCGGTAGCAAAGCGGTGAATGTCCAGAAACGCTCCCGTTACACCCAAAAAACTGGGGTTAAAAAACGGAACGTAAGTGGCGAGCTGCTGCTGCGTGTCTCGAGCCGGATCGACCGTCACCATTACAACATCGAAGGCATTCTCGACTTCCGTCCCTTGCACCAAATCCATGAATTGATTGAGTTCTGCCATGGTCGTGGGGCAGACGTCGGGGCAAAAAGTAAAGCCAAAAAACACCAGGGTCCAGCGCCCCTGTATCGTCTCTCTAGTGAACGCGTTTCCGTGGTGGTCAACCAACTCAAAGTCAGTTAACTGGCGTGGCGCGCTGAATACCATGGTGCCGTTGGCCTGCATCTCAGCAACCGATAGAATCGTTGGCTGAAATATTCGCGATATAAAGCTCAGCACCACAACGACGATAAAAACCAGTACGGCAAGGACAGTTCGTTTGATGCCTTTCATTTGAGTTGCAGAAGTCATGAGTACCTCAGAGAGTCGCAGTGGGGTAAATATAGTGATCCACGAGCATCACAACAAACAGCGCCATCAAATAAAATATGGAATATTTGAAAGTCTGGATTGGAGCGTCTTCACGCCAATGAAAAATCATAGCCAGCGACCAATACAGAAAGATTAATCCGAGAATGACTGCCCCAGCGAGATAGAGCGGTCCGCTCAGTCTCGTTACGAAGGGTAGTACTGTGATGATAAACATCACTATCGTATAGAGCAGAATATGAAGTCGCGTAAAGGCATCGCCATGTGTCACGGGTAACATGGGAATATCAACTAAAGCGTATTCTTCCTTTCGATGAATCGCGAGAGCCCAAAAATGCGGTGGTGTCCAAGCAAAGATAATCAACACCAACAGGAGCCCATGACCGTGCACTTCTCCTGTCACCGCGGTCCATCCGAGTAGTGGAGGCGCCGCGCCCGCGAGCCCGCCAATCACAATGTTCTGTGGGGTCGCGCGCTTGAGAAACATCGTGTATATAAACGCATAACCCACCAAAGACGCCAGAGTAAGCCAAGCGGTCAGAGTATTCACCCAGATCAGCAAGATAGCCATGCCCAGCGCACCTATAATCGACGCAAACCAAACGGCTTGGCGAGTGGTAACAACACCGGTGGCCACCGGGCGATTAGCCGTTCTGGCCATTTTGGTATCGATACGCTGATCGATGATGTGATTCACCGCCGCCGCCGCGCCGGCGCACAGGGCGATACCTAAGTTACCTAAAATTAAAGGTTGCCAAGGAACCCAACCCGGTACGGCCATAAACATGCCAATGACCGAGGTAAGAATCATCAAAGCCACAACGTTGGGTTTGGTCAGGGTATAAAAATCTTTGAACGTGGGCTTATTTGCCACTTGAGCGCTAGTCATATCAGCCCGCCGAATTCTTTAACAAAAACTTTAGGTCTGAAGTAACATCCTTATAATGCGTGTCCAAGGTATACGACATCATTACCCACCCCGCTGGATCAACTAAAAACCATTCACTATTAGGTGCACCGCTGAACAGTGCTTCGTATTCTGCCGGTGCCAATTTTAACACAGGCATACCCTTGTGATAGGTCTCTAAATAGTCGCCAAAGGTAGCGACACCCGTCGCCATGGCGTCAACCGATTGGGCCGATAGGGGCGCTTCCAAGTCTTGCTGCTCAGCACTCACAAAAACTCGACGCACTCTCCCAAATTCCTTCCCTAAACCGGTATGAATCTGTCGAGTGGTGTACAGTGCTCGCATACAGTCAACATCGCACTGCCCTTCCGCTCGAACAAGAAACGTCCACTTCGGCTCGGCTTGCGTGATATCAACCTTAGCGCCAAACTGGTTCTCAAAGTGATAGTCGTCGATTTGCTCAGGGGGAGCCAATAGACGGCCGTGATTCGAGGTCCCTAGGGCGCCCACTAAGTCGATTTCACCACTCGAAACGTAAACCCAAAGCCAAGTGGCCGCTAAAATCATGGTCACCGGCAGTCCGATAATACTTAACAAGATGAGTCGGTTGGCTTTCACATTACTCTGAGTCATGGTCGTTTTTCGCTCCTGACGCTGGCCGAATGAAGGCCCAAACATTGGTTGATCGATGTAAGTATAAAAGCCCCAGTGCCAGGGCCATGGCAAACCATTGGACGGCGTAACCCTTGTGCTTGTCAGACGACACGTTGACGAGCGCCCAATGTGTTCTGTAAGCCGCGCTGTCATCGGGTGATAGTCGGACTAAATGGGGGTAAAACGGCACTGATCCACCTACCGCGGCGGCCATAAAATCAAGATCTGTGCTCTGAACCGTCAATGGAAAAGCAATTTCCTTCGGAGGGCCACCCAAGGTAAATGGTGTACCTGGCGCTATGTAAACTTCTCCGTCGATCATTTCATGCGCCGACAGCTTGGGTATGGCGGTCGGTTGCAATCGGGAAGAATCCGCTTTCACCCAACCCCGATTTACGAAAAACAAGAATTCAGGCTCTGCTGTTTGAAAGACCTGGATCACGTCATTGCCGAACTGGCCGTCGATAACTTGATTATCAAGTAAAAAGATCTCGGGCAGAAATACACCTTGCAAGCGAACTTTTCGGCCAGAGAGCACGGACTCTTCCGCAAGTAACTCAGAGGCACTCGCAGGCATTAAGGCGGATTGAGAGGCATAGTCTGCTGCCAAAGCGACTTTATACTCGGCGCGTTCGAGCTGCCAAAAGCCGAGTCTCACAAAAATGGACACGAACACCAGAGTAAACAGAGTCAAACGCCACTCAAAGTGATAGTGAAAACGATTCTGCGTCATCTGAATCCCGTAAAGCGTATTGAAGCGGAGTTCGCTATACTGGCCACCTCTACCGACTTCGAGGTCACGAACATGCTCAAAATCCTAATTGGTATTCTCATGTTAGCGCTTGTTGCAAGCCTTGGCAGTGGGTTTTACTTTTTAATGACGGACCAAGGTGATAAAACAAAGCGGCGTACCTTTCACTCGTTAGGTGCGCGGTTAACCTTAGCTGTTGCACTGGCTGGGGTTATTATCTACGGAGTCGCTACAGGCCAGCTGGGTCATCGCAATCCGTGGGATGCTGGCCCGCAAGCGGGCCAGCAATAGCATTAAAGAATGTAAACGAATAAGAACAGACCAACCCACACGACATCAACAAAGTGCCAGTACCAAGATGACGCTTCGAAACCGAAGTGGTCATCGGAAGTGAAGTGGCCCGCTTTCAAAGAGCGAATCAGCTGGATACCTAGCATCACTGTACCCATCGCCACGTGGAATCCGTGGAAACCGGTCAACATAAAGAACGTTGACCCGTAAATCCCAGAGTTCAAGGTCAAGCCATAATGAGCGTAGGCTTCATAGTATTCTAAAATCTGCAAGCCAATAAAAACCACGCCCAACGCTACAGTAATGCCAAGCCATAAGTTAAAGCGTTTCTTGTTCCCAGAGAGCAAACCCTCGTGGGCGATGTGGACGGTACCGCTCGACGTTAACAGAATAATGGTGTTCCACAAAGGTAACCACTGATACCAAGCACCCACCTCAGAAAAGGCCATCGATTTCTCGGCGCTGGTAAAGGTACCCATGTTCGCGATGAGCTGGTTAGTAACCCCACCGACGGCTTCCTGCGGTGTTTGCATCATAGGCCATGAAAACTCAAAGCCTGGCCACAGTAGGTGGTTCATCGCGCCGCCTTCGCCCTCGCCCGCCAGCCAGGGACCCGCAAGCGTTCGTACATAGAATAATGCGCCGAAAAAGGCGGCGAAGAACATGACCTCAGAAAAGATAAACCAGAACATCCCGATCACGTATGATTTTTTTAACTGCGCCGAGTTAAGGCCAGCTATATTTTCCCGAATCGTTGTTCTGAACCAGCTAAATAACACTGCAGCAAAAACAAATAATCCAACATACATCAAAGTGTAAGAGGGCTCGCCATCACCAAAGGTTGCTTGGTTCATAGCCGTAGCCGCACCAAACGTACTCATAATCAAACCGATAGTGGCTAACACCGCCATCGAGCTCTTTTCGGGCACGTAGTACTTCTCGTGTGCCGTGGTTGCTTGTTCACTCATTGTGTTTCTCCCTGAAACATGCACTCCCCCCCAGGGTGAGCGCCTTAGCGCGCTGCGACGCTCCCGCTTGCAGCTTCGGTTATATCAAAAATAGTGTACGACAAAGTGATGGTCTGAATGTCCTTCGGCAGCTCTTGATCAATTATGAACTGCAGGGGCATCTCCGCATCGGTTTGCGCACTCAACGGTTGCTGGTTAAAGCAAAAACACTCGGTCTTGTGAAAGTAAGGTGCCGCTCTTGAAGGAGAAATACTCGGAATCGCCTGCGCTACCATGTCTTTAGTCAAGGGGTTGCGCGCACGGAATACCGTATCGTTGACCGCACCGGGATTCACCTTCATCGCGGTAACGTTCGGTGAAAACTCCCAGGGCATTCCTTCGTTATTGGTAGCGACAAATTGAACGGTAATCGTTCGCGACTCATCAACAGCGACGGGCACAGATGTGTACTGGGTACCATCAGTCTTCCCGTTGATACCAAGTACATCACACAACACGTTGTACAGGGGCACCATGACGACAAATACAAAAGCAAACATCGCGATCGATACCACCACCAATTTGGCGGTGATATCAACGGTGGGATTTTTACTTACGCGAAACATCGTTACCTTACCTCAATTCGAATTAACGGACCGCTGGAGGTGTTTCAAACGTGTGATATGGAGCAGGTGTAGCGACAGTCCACTCGAGACCTTCTGCGCCATCCCACACCTTTTCGTCGCTGGTTGGCTTGCCAGCCACAATCGTTGCAATCACGTTGTACAAGAACATGATTTGCGACGCCCCGTAGATGAAAGCACCAATACTCGACATCATGTTAAAGTCAGCAAACTGCAGTGCGTAGTCTGGAATACGACGAGGCATACCGGCTAGACCCACAAAATGCTGAGGGAAGAAGGTGATGTTGAAACCGATGAACGAAATCCAGAAGTGAGTTTTGCCCATAGTTTCGTTGTACATACGGCCACACCATTTCGGCAACCAGTAGTAGACCGCGGCAGTCATACTAAATACCGCGCCGGCAACCATCACGTAGTGAAAGTGCGCAACGACGAAGTAGCTGTCGTGGTACTGGAAGTCAGCAGGGGCGATTGACAGCATCAAACCGGTGAAGCCGCCGATCGTGAACAGAACCAAGAAACCGATACAGAACAGCATGGGGGTTTCAAAGGTCATTGATCCACGCCACATCGTGGTTATCCAGTTAAACACCTTCACGCCCGTCGGTACCGCAATCAACATCGTCGCGTACATGAAGAACAGCTCACCCGCGATTGGCATACCCACGGTATACATGTGGTGTGCCCAAACAATGAACGACAGAAACGCAATAGCGGCCGTCGCGTAAACCATTGACGCATAGCCAAAGAGAGGCTTGCGTGAAAACGCAGGGATGATCTGAGATACCACACCGAAGGCGGGCAGGATGATGATGTATACTTCAGGATGACCAAAGAACCAGAAAATGTGCTGGAACAGAACTGGGTCACCACCACCTGCAGCAGAGAAGAAACTCGTACCGAAGTGGATATCCATCAGCATCATGGTCACGGCGCCAGCCAAAACGGGCATTACTGCGACTAGTAGGAAAGCAGTGATCAACCACGTCCACACAAACAAAGGCATCTTCATGTATGTCATGCCTGGGGCACGCATATTCATCACGGTCGCAATGATGTTGATTGAACCCATGATTGAGCTCAAACCCAACACATGGATGGAGAAGATAAAGTAAGTCACCGAGGGCGGCGCATAAGTAGTAGACAGCGGCGCGTAGAATGTCCAGCCGAAAGCCGGCGCGCCCCCTTCCATGAACAGTGTGCTCGCCAGAATTAAAAATGCGGGCGGCAAAATCCAGAATGACCAGTTGTTCATGCGGGGTAAGGCCATGTCCGGAGCACCGATCATCATCGGAATCATCCAGTTGGCCAAACCGACAAACGAAGGCATGATCGCGCCAAACACCATGATAAGGCCATGGAGTGTGGTCATCTGGTTAAAGAACGCAGGTTCTACCAATTGCATCCCGGGCTGGAAAAGCTCCGCCCGAATGATCATGGCAAATGCACCGCCAAGAATAAACATGGCAAACGAGAACCACAGGTACATGGTTCCGATGTCTTTGTGGTTGGTGGTAAATAGCCACCGAGAGAGCCCTTTTGCTGGACCGTGATGATGATCTCCCATCTTAGTAACCTCTCCGTTTAGCCTTTCTTGTGATTGAATACGTCAATGGGCTGAACCATATCACCCATGTTGTTGCCAAATGCATTGCGCTGGTAGGTAATTACCGCAGCCATGTCAACGTCGTTGAGCTGACCTCCGAAGGCCTGCATCGCGGTGCCCGCTACGCCATTGATACCAATATCCAAGTGCTTAGCAATTCCACCTGTGGCAATGGCACTTCCCGCTATAGGCAAACCCAAACCGCCTTCGCCGTTCATACCATGGCAGGCTGCGCAACGGCTTTGATATACGCCTTTACCGCGCTCTACAAGCTGGTCCATCGTGAAAGTCTGAGCCATGAGTGCTTTGATCTCAGCCGCTTCAGCTTGCTTGTCTGCCAACCAAGAAGCGTATTCTTCTTTCGAAACTACGTTTACAACGACGGGCATGAAGCCGTGATCCTTGCCGCAAAGCTCAGCGCACTGGCCGCGGTAGATACCTTCTTTTTCTGCACGGGTCCAAGTCTCGTTTATGAAACCAGGAATCGCATCGCGCTTAACAGCCAACTCAGGTACCCACCATGAATGGATAACGTCATTAGCGGTTACCAAGAAACGTACCTTTGTGTCCACCGGAATGACCACAGGCTCATCTACCTCCAATAGGTAGTGTTCACCTTTCTCTTCGGTGTTGTAGATTTCATCTTGGGGAGTGCGAAGGTTACTAAAAAACGATACGTTCTCACCGTCTTCATTCAAATATTCATACTTCCACTTCCACTGATAGCCCGTGACCAAAATATCCATCTCAGCTTCATCAGTATCATAAACGTGAATCAGCGTCGACGTGGCAGGTACGGCCATACCGATCAAGATTAGAAAAGGCACCACCGTCCAAGCAATCTCTACTTTGGTGCTTTCATGAAAGTTTGAGGCTTTGAAACCCTTTGATTTACGGTGATAAATGATCGAGTAGAACATCACACCGAACACCAACACACCGATAATCACACAAATCCACAGGATCGCCATGTGAAGATCGTAGATCGCTTGACCCGAGCTAGTCACACCCGGTGACATGTTGACTTGGTTTACCTTGGAATCTTGTGCAAGTGCACCCCCACTCAGGAAGGTGGCGATCAAGATTGCGGCATATCCTACTTGCGCGCGCAGTCGCTCACTAATGAAACCCATTCTGCTGTGTCTCCGTTCGTTTAAATTGTTTGGCGCTGACCTCGCTCCCCAAAACGACACATAGCATGCGTCTCACGACATCAAACGCGGTACACGACGCCAGCCTGTGGTACTGATCTATCGCGCAGCGCGGGGATTATAGACGAAGTCATTAGGAAAAACACTAACCGGCTGATTCAAATCAAATTTTCACCATATTGGGAAAAATCAAGTCAAACCACTAGATCTAGTTGATTGACAAGAGACAAAGCACGACATATCGACACAAAATTATTCTAATATTTTAATATGACTTTCTTGTTTAACTCGTGTTACGTCTATTTTTTTTCGAAATTGAGCGGATCAAGTAATTTTACGGCTTCAGCGGGAGTCTCTGTCCGCCGCGATAGGCCTCGATTGACGCGCGTTGGTAGCTCGCTTTGCTTAGGTGCTTGCGGCCGATCCTCAGAGAAACCGCAGCTGACGCACTCTCGCTTATCAGAATCCATGTCCACCACGATCGTATCCATCAGCGCACATTTAGGGCAAACCGCGCCGGCTATAAAACGTCTTCTAGTCATAGTATCCTCTCTTCGCTTCAATTGTACGTTGATGTAGGAATAGTAGATATGGCATCGGTTCGAAATTTTAAGCAGTGGACGCCCAAACTCGGCGAGCGAGTATTTGTTGATAGTAGCGCCGTTGTGCTAGGAGACGTCGAGTTAGGCGAGGACGTCAGTGTATGGCCCCAAGTTTCGATCAGAGGTGACATGCACAAAATTAGAGTTGGGGCTCGGACCAGCGTTCAAGATAACAGCGTACTGCACATTACCCACGCCGGGCCTTTTAACCCTGAAGGTTGGCCATTGATCATTGGCGAAGACGTAACCATCGGACACAGCGTTACCCTGCACGGATGCACCATTGGTAACCGAGTCCTGATCGGTATGGGCGCCATTGTTATGGATGGCGCAGTCGTTGAAGATGAAGTGGTTATCGCCGCGGGTGCGCTTGTTACGCCGGGGAAACGGCTCGAGAGTGGTTTTATGTACGCGGGCTCACCGGCTAAACAAGTGCGACCCTTGAAAGACAAAGAGCGCGCGTTTTTCACTTACAGCGCGAACAACTATGTAAATCTGAAAGAAGAGCATGCCGCTGAGTACGGCTACGGCGGGTGACGGCTCCCCGCCCGATGGGGCGAGGCTCCCAACTTTTTGAACCGCGGCCGACACTTAAATCTCAAGCAGCGGCGAGAGCGCCTCTCAAGTGATTTATGACACTCACGGTATCGGGCCGCTCTTTATGCCACAGATAAAAGGCTTCCGCGGCTTGCTCCACTAACATACCCAAGCCGTCTGACACAGCCCATGCCGCATGTTGTGCACTCCAACGCATAAACGTCGTTGGTTCTGCCCCATAAACCATGTCGTAACAGCAACACCGGTCACCCAAAAGATTATCGGGCAGAGGAGGCATCTCACCATGCAAACCGGCGCTGGTCGCGTTAATAATGATGTCAAAGGCGCTCTGCTCTGATAGCGCATCAAGCGAACAACCCTCAACCGAGCCGAGATCTTTAAATTCCTCAGCCAGCGCAATTGCTTTTGTGGCCGTGCGATTGGCAATCACGACCCGTTCCGGCGATTCGCGAAGCAAGGCTTCGAGCGCGCCTCGGGCGGCGCCACCTGCGCCCAACAGTAGTAATCTCGCTCCACGGATCTGCCAACCCTGGTTAGCGACCATATCACGCACCAAGCCGATGCCGTCGGTATTATCACCGTAGAGGCCTTCTTCGCAGGGCATGAGCGTATTGCAAGCCTTCGCGCGTTGCGCCCGCGCGCTGGTGCGATCCACTAAACTGTGCGCTTTCTCTTTAAACGGGACCGTAATGTTGAGCCCGGCACCACCACCCACAAAAAATTCCTGCACAGTTCGATCAAAATCAGCTAGCTCGACACGAATAGCCCGATACTGCAAGGCAATGCTGAATTGTTTTGCAAACTCCCCGTGAATGAAGGGCGATCGGCTGTGTTTAATCGGATTTCCAAATACCGCGAACTTGTGCTGATTAATCATAAAGCGTTTGCTCTCTGCTCGTCCGACACCCATTCTCGTGCTGTTAGAAACCGGCTCAGTAGGGCCTCTTCTGGGGAACCAGGGACAGGAGTGTAGCCATACTCCCAGCGTACCAACGGCGGCAAAGACATGAGAATAGACTCTGTTCGACCGTTGGACTGAAGTCCAAAGTGCGTTCCGCGATCAAATACCAAATTGAACTCCACGTAACGGCCTCTTCGATACAGCTGCCACTGCCGTTCCGCCTCCGTGTAAGCCATAGCATGTCGGCGCTCAATAATAGGGCGGTACGCCTTCATGTAAGAATCGCCAACGGATTGCATGAAGCTGAAACAACGCTCAAACCCACCCTCACTCAAATCGTCGTAAAAAAGACCGCCGATTCCACGAGGTTCGTTGCGGTGAGGGAGATAAAAATAATCATCGCACCACTTTTTATACTGTGCGTACACTTCAGCGCCGAAAGGCTCACAGGCCGCCTTCGCCGTAAGGTGCCAATGCTGGCAATCCTCTTCAAAGCCGTAATATGGTGTTAGATCGTAGCCACCACCAAACCACCATATTGGATCTTCACCCGGTTTTTCGGCGACAAATAACCGCACATTCGCGTGTGAAGTCGGGACATAGGGATTGCGCGGATGTATTACAAGCGAAACGCCCATCGCTTGAAAGCTTCTGCCAGCTAATTCAGGGCGATTGTGCGTAGCTGAAGGAGGCATCGACGCACCTTGAACATGCGAAAAGTTAACACCACCCTTTTCAATCAGGTCACCCTCAGCCAGCACCCTAGAGCGACCGCCACCGCCTTCCTCGCGCTCCCAGGTTTCGGTCACAAAAGGCAGACCATCGAGCTCGGACAGCTCATCACAAATGGCGTCTTGGAGACCCAACAAATAACGTTTTACCGCTTCGATATCCATCATTACCTCACGCTCGAGCTGTGTCGCCCGTAACCGCATCCTTAATGGCGCTGGGCTTATTGAGACCCTGCACTGTGCCCGGCATTATAAGATCGATCTGCTGACCAAAATACCGTCTTACTTCCCTAGCTGACATCGCGGGAGCCAAGCCCGCGGGATTCGCTGAAGTCGAAATAATGAAACCACCCACTGCCGCGGCAAGGTTAGCAACGGGCTCGTAAGCACTGACACGCATAGCAATCGCGCTCGATTCACCACACACCCATGTGGGCCAGTGGTTCAAATGGGGCAATAACCAGGTTGTCGGGCCTGGCCACGACGCCAAGACCTGCTCTCGCTGAGCATCGGTTAAACCCTTG
The DNA here is from genome assembly GCA_030427335.1 of Gammaproteobacteria bacterium. Classification (GTDB taxonomy): domain Bacteria; phylum Pseudomonadota; class Gammaproteobacteria; order Pseudomonadales; family Halieaceae; genus Aequoribacter. The sequence continues at coordinate 15,013 of JAUHWV010000002.1, forward strand.
AGCCACGGTAGAGCCTTGCTGGTGGCTGCGACAGCCAGAATGAGCCCTTTCTGCCAAGGTCGACTCTTCAATCGCAGCAAGCGTTCGACCGCCTTTCGATTAAACGGATCACAGCCGAGACCCCAAACGCCCTCAGTTGGGTACGCGATGATGCCGCCGCGCTCATAAACCGCCCTAGCCCGCCACAAATGAAACGGGATATTAATCATGCTAGGCGTTCAGTTGCGCCTGCAAAGCGGCGTTTTTCTCTTCGATCGCAGCCGCATTATCCGCCCGCTCAGCACGCAGCGCCGCTGCAACAGCTGGGTCAGATACACCGATAATCTGTGCCGCCAGATAAGCGGCGTTTTTGGCCCCCGCTTTACCAATGGCAACCGTCGCTACGGGAATCCCCGCCGGCATCTGTACCGTGGAAAGTAAGGCATCAAGACCATCAAGAGATGCATTCATTGGTACACCAATCACCGGCTTCACCGTGGTAGCGGAGACCGCACCCGCTAGGTGCGCAGCCATCCCAGCGGCTGCGATGAAGGCAGCACAGCCACGTTGATCAGCATCTTCAACGAAGGCTTTTGCCGCCGCTGGAGTACGATGCGCTGAGGTGATGCGAACCTCGAACGGAATATTGAACTTTTTCAGTATTTCAAAGCTCGCCTCCATCACGGGTAGATCGGAATCAGATCCCATCACAATCGCTACAAATGGCGTAGACATAATGTCACCTTTTAAGTTTGGATCAATGAAGGCGCGCATAGTATCAATGAACGATCCGAAGGTAAATTTAAAGTCGGATATAACCCCGCGGCGTTTTCCGAATGAGCCCGCCGAGCTCTAATTCAACTAGCTCCGCCTGAAGTGCTTGGCGACTCAGACGACTGCTACTGATCAGTGAGTCGAGGGTGGTTACGCCATCGTTAAAGCTCAACAGTAAAGGAGAGGCCTCAACTCGAATTTTATCTTTTGCCGTGACCTTAAGCTCAGACCTCAATGCGCCTTGGAGCAAGGGGTTAGATGCGAGCTGCCGTAACACATCCTCTGGCCCAAGGCACACTTGTGCACCCTGTGATAGGAGCTCTAAGCCACCTCTTCCCTGATGATGAAACACCGACCAAGGCAAGACCCAGAGCTCCCGGTTTTGCTCTAAGGCATGGCGCGCCGTAACTAGCGTGCCACTTAGCTGGGCGGCTTCGACAATAATCACACCTAATGACAAACCTGATATCAAACGATTACGTTTAGGAAAGGTCGATTTATTCGGACGTGTGAACAGGGGTTGTTCACTGATTAGGCAGCCCCGTTCGAGAATCTTTTGAGCCAAAGCTTGATGCCGTCTGGGGTAGATTTGATCGATACCGTGAGCTAAAACACTGATCGTGTGGCCTTGAGTAAGCGCCCCTTCATGCGCACAACTGTCAACACCAAGCGCCAAACCACTGGTTACCAGCAAGCCGGCTGAGGCCATTCGAGCTGCGAGTTCATGCGCTATTGTTCGAGCTTGAGTCGATGCTTGCCGCGCTCCGACCATGGCGACTTGGGGCGTATTCAAGTCCTGCCATGCTCCTCTGTGATACAAAACCGGAGGTGGGTCGGGAATCTCACACAGTAATGTTGGATAACCTGCATCACCGAAGGGAATAACACGAATTCCGAGGCGTCGCAAAGTCTCGAGCTGAACTGTCTCGGAAGGCAGCAGGGAACCCGACGAATAACGATCCAGAACCGCCCTGTGTTCATCTAATTGAGTATCCGCAGTGGCTGCTTCGGAGGCATCACCCCGCAGGGCTTCCACATAGCCCGATAAATTCTGGTATGCAATCAGCTGATTGGCTAAAAATCGTTCGTCACCAAAAGAGGACGAATGCAGTAAGGCTGCGACATCCGTTTCGCAGAGGTTCATAGATCATCCTTGATCTCATCATCATAAATGTTAGGGGTTTTTCACTTTATCCATAACCGATAATGGCCGGCTCGCTTTTAATACAACCGCCAAACTCGACTTCTCAAACACTTCAAAGACCATCAGCAAACCGGCTCTGACATCCGGAAGTTTAACGCTCTCATTTGCGATATTATCGTAAACAGTGTCTCCCGACTGGAATATGGCCAGAACGTGCCCCACCTCTATGCCTTCACGAGATCCACGATTCAGTATCACCGTATTAAGAGAACCGATTTGGCTAACGCCACCTTCCACAGCAATCATGTATCCATCTTGAATGGTCTGCTCTGGTGCTCTAGGTTGATATACCGCATCAAGCACACGTTCACGCATCGGTAAAAGCCTATCGCCCTGCCTGATTTCCTCGTTAACGGCCTTGACTTCAAATTCTGTCAAATCGCTATTTGGCGTAACCGACTCTAACCGCTGAGCTGAGCCAATAACGCGAGCCTCAAACCCCAAAACCTCACCGGTCAAAGGGTCACTGAAGCGCTGGCCTAAGCGATAGATCCCATACATTTGATTTGCATCTCCCGACTGATCAACCAGATCGCCGCGAGAGACGACCACATCGCCTGGCGCACTCAATAAATTCTGTTTATTTGAGCCAAGAATATAGGGCGCAAAACTTGCCTCAGCCCGATCCAGAACACGATTGCGTCGCAAGAAAGCCCCTATTTCATCTAAACCTATTAGCGGGATTGCCAGATCCAAGGGAGTTACACGCACGCCAGGCTTGAGCTTTACCTCACCGCCCCGTCGCAAACTCAAACGGGGCGTATTGCTGGCATCGTAGGTAAGATATAGAACGTCACCGGGATAAATCAGATCCGGATTCTCCACTTGCGGATTAGCAGCCCACAGCGCCTGCCATAACCACGGTTCTTGCAAGTACATATCCGCAATACCCCACAGCGTATCACCTGCCTTGACGCGATACTCGCGGGGCGCATCGCCTTCTAAGGCGACCTGAGCGCTGGCGACAAAAGGCCAGGAAAAACTGAGTAACGCCAGTAGCAACACCAGTCTCACTCGGGCTAAAAGTCGCCGCGTCATTTGGCAAACACTCACTTGATAAGATCCATAATGCCCTCATGATACCTTGAGTCAAACAAATTCACAGCCCTTGGGCGAATGTGATGAAAGGAATTGTGCAGCGCCACTTCGGTGCCGGTATACTACACGCGTAGCAAAACACAAAAGGTTGTCATGGCTTTATTACCCATACTCGAATTCCCAGACCCCAGACTGAGAACCGTAGCCAAACCCGTTGTCGAAGTGACCGATGCACATCGTGTGTTAATCAAAGACATGCTCGAGACCATGTACGATGCGCCAGGCATCGGTTTGGCCGCGACGCAAGTAAATGTCCACGAACGAATTCTGGTCATTGATATCAGCGAAGACAAATCTGAGCCTAGGGTATTTATTAATCCCGTCGTCGACATTCTGGATCCCGAACTCGGAGAATACGACGAAGGTTGTTTATCGGTTCCAGGGTTTTACGATACTGTGACTCGACCCCAGCGCATTCGGGTAACCGCCATGAACGAACACGGGGAGAACTTTAAAGAAGAGCTAAGCGGTCTAATGGCCATTTGTCTGCAGCACGAAATCGACCATCTTGAAGGGAAGTTATTTGTAGACTATTTATCGCCCCTAAAACGAAATCGAATTCGTAAAAAGCTCGAAAAACAACATCGAGCCCAAGCCTAAATGTCGGAGTGCACTTTAAGAATCGGTTTTGCAGGCACCCCCGAATTTGCCGCGGCCCACCTGCGAGCACTTATCGAGGCTCGGTTTAACATTGAGGTCGTGCTCTCGCAACCTGATAGACCAGCCGGTCGTGGCAAAAAGTTGATGGCGAGCCCCGTCAAGACCCTTGCACTTGAGCACCTCCTACCCATACTACAACCCGAGACATTGAAAGACCCTGATACCCAAGAGTTGCTTCGCAACTACCAGCTCGATGTGCTCGTTGTCGTAGCCTATGGTCTTCTGCTACCGCAACCCGTCCTAGACATCCCTCGGCTTGGCTGTATCAATGTTCATGCGTCACTGCTTCCAAAATGGCGTGGGGCCGCTCCTGTTCAAAGGGCCATTGAAGCGGGAGATTCTCAAACAGGTGTGTGTATCATGCAGATGGAGGCGGGCTTAGACACAGGCCCGGTTCTCTATTCAGCCGCCTGCGACATTAAGCCAACGACAACAGCAGGAACCTTGTTTACAGAACTTGAGAACATTGGACCAACAGCGTTAATTCACGCGCTTGAAAATCTTGAAGCTCTCCAAACCAAGGCCAAACCCCAGGAACATTCCGCCTCGACGTACGCCAGCAAGATCTCCAAAGAGGAGGCCTTCGTTGATTTCACCGAATCGGCTATTCAAATCGATCGTAAAATTAGAGCCTTTCACCCCTTCCCCGTGACCTACACCAGTGCGGCCGGCGAGCGCATTCGTATCCATGCGGCGAGCCCAATCATCAGCGACAACAAGCACCCCGCGGGAACCGTGCTCGCCATAGATAAATCAGGGATTCTCGTCCAATGCGGAAACGGGGCCCTACGACTCGAGCAAGTTCAGCTACCCAACGCGAAAGTCTTATTGGTTAGGGATATATTAAACAACCCAAAACAACCCTTTAACGTTGGGATGCGACTTGGGAGACCCCTTACAGCATGAAGCTTACAGCGCGACTCAGCGCGGTTAAAATTGTCGATCATGTACTCAAAGGACACGCCACGCATTCTGCCGAGGAGTTTTTAGCCCCTCTTAACACACAGGAGCGCGCTTTTGCTGTTCAATTAAGTCAGGGCACACTGAGCCAACTACCCTTTTTACAAGGAATCGTTAGGCAGCTTTTGCAAACTCGGCTAAAAGCAAAAGAGCAAGTAGTAGAAGCGATTCTGTTGGTCGGTTTATACCAACTTTCACATCTTCGTACACCAGATCACGCAGCCGTGCATGAAAGTGTCCAACTCGCTAAAGTTCTGAAAAAAATGTGGGCAGTGAAACTGCTGAATGCGTGCTTACGGCGCTTCATTCGAGAACAACAAGCCCTCGTGGCGCAATTAGAACCTTACGAAGCTGCTGCACATCCGGAATGGCTCTTCGCGGAAATCCAGTCACAATGGCGTGATCAGTGCGCTGAAATTATTGCGGCCAACAACCACGTAGGTCCTCTTTGTCTGCGGGTAAATCGACAAAAAATCGATCGGCTGAGCTATTCAAAAAAACTTGAACAAGAAAGTATCAAACACGACTGCGGCACACTGTCCGAAGACTGTATACGGCTCACTAATCCGACACCCGTTGCGAGCCTGCCTGGGTTTCAGGAGGGTTTAGTGTCTGTTCAAGATGAAGCGGCCCAATTGGCGAGTACGCTTATCGATGCACAGCGGGTTACAATCGCTCTAGACGCTTGTGCTGCACCCGGAGGTAAAAGTTGTCATCTTAAGGAGCGTTACCCACACATCGATCTCACATCTCGCGATATCGACACAAAGCGGCTCATTAAAGTTAGGGAAAATGCGGACCGGTTGGGTTTATCGTTCACCATCGAAGCAGCGCCGGATTCACCTGGGAGTGCAAAGTACGATTTTATTCTTACCGATGCGCCCTGCTCAGGCAGTGGTGTCATTCGCCGTCATCCAGACATCAAGGCGCTGCGAACGCGCGAAGATCTAATGCAATTTCATGAGCAGCAAGTAACCATACTCAAAAACTTATGGATGGAACTTAAGCCAAGTGGTCAGTTACTGTATGTCACCTGTTCGATTTTTGATCAAGAAAACGACAACACAATAGCAGCCTTTCTCAGCACAGAACCGAGCGCACGCTACGACGTTTTGCAAGTGAACTGGGGTGAAGCCACACGTTTCGGAAGACAGTTACTGCCCCAAATCGACGGGACCGACGGCCTGTACTACGCCAAATTAAGTAAAGCGGAATGAGAATCCCAAAAAGCTCTGGGCAAGCGCAGTCATATTAAGTATCGTACGCAAAAGTAGACAAGGCGCCGAGCCACGATGAAAATCATCATTCTTGGTGCGGGTCAAGTGGGCGGCACTCTAGCTGAACAGTTGGCCAGCGAACAAAACGACATCACGGTGGTAGACACCGATCAAACGATTCTGCGAAGCCTGCAAGACAGGCTGGATATCAGAACCGTTGAAGGTCCCGCGTCCTTACCCACGACTTTAAAACAAGCCGGTGCCGAAGACGCCGAGTTAATCATTGCCGTGACTAATAGCGACGAGATCAACATAGTAGCTTGCCAAGTTGCGCACAGCGTCTTCAATAGCCCTAAAAAAATAGCTCGGATCAGAGATCAGGGCTATTTGGATTACCACAGTCGTTTATTTGAAGATCAACACATACCAATTGACGTCATTATTGGCCCAGAGCAACTCGTTACTCAAAACATAAAGCAGCTGATCGTGAACCCTGGCGCCTTGCAAGTACTCGACTTCGCGGAAGGCCGTGTTCAATTGGTGGCGGTGAAAGCGGTAGCGGGAGGCCCTATCGTAGGCCATCAGCTCAAAGAGATTCGGGACCACATGCCAAAAGTGGATACCCGGGTGGCTGCCATATTCCGGCACGATCGCCCAATTATTCCTGAAGGCGACACCACCGTAGAAGCGGGTGATGAAGTGTTCTTCTTAGCGGATCGAAAACATATCCGAAACGTAATGTCGGAGCTGCGAAGAGTCGACAGCCCCTACCACAAAGTGATCGTGGCAGGGGGAGGCAACATCGGCTGCACTTTGGCCCTCGCCCTAGAATCACAGTACGACGTAAAGATCATAGAACAATCCTATCAACGATGTCGGGTTCTCTCAGAGCGCATGAAATCCGCGCTTGTTCTCCATGGTAGCGCAGCGGATCCACAACTCTTACGAAATGAAAACATCGAGATCACCGATGTATTTTGCGCTCTAACCAACAACGACGAGTCCAACATTATGATGTCCATGTTGGCAAAGAGAATGGGCGCCAAAAAAGTTATTACACTTATTACCAACCCCGCTTATGCGCAGCTCATCGGGGACGAGATCGATATCGCGATATCCCCGCAACAAATTACCATTGGCTCTTTATTAACCCATGTGCGAAAGGGTGATGTTAGTAGTGTGCACTCGCTTCGCCGGGGGGCCGCCGAAGCGCTTGAGATCGTCGCAAGAGGTGACTCAAGCTCATCTAAAGTCGTGGGGCGAAGATTAGATGAGATTAGATTACCGCTTGGCGTTACTATAGGTGCTATCGTTCGTGATGGTAGTCAAGTCATCATCGCCCACGGTCACGTGACAGTTGAGCACGAAGACCACGTTATCCTCTTTGTCACAGACAAGGCAAAGATTGGCGAAGTCGAGAAGCTATTCAATCCGGGCTTCGGGTTTTTCTTTTAAATCATGTCGGTAGCAACGTCTTTAAGAATATTGGGCATACTACTGATGCTCTTTTCATGCGCCATGCTGCCCTCTTTGGCGCTGAGTCTAGTCGATAATGATGGTACTAAAACGGGATTCATTGACGGCTTCTTAATTACACTGTTGGGCGGGTTTTTGTTGTGGGCACCCTGCGCCAAAGCACGCGCTGACCTTCGAATCAGAGACGGCTTCCTCGTGACGTCACTCTTTTGGGTCGTCCTCGGCATTTTCGGAGCGGCGCCTTTCTGGCTTACACCCGAACTCAATATGACTCTGACCGACGCCATTTTTGAGTCCATTTCAGGCCTCACAACGACAGGTGCAACCGTTATTACGGGTCTTGATAACCTTCCTCGCTCAATACTGCTCTATAGACAGCTACTCCAGTGGTTAGGGGGTATCGGTATTATCGTGGTCGCCATGGCAATCTTGCCTATGCTCGGTGTAGGCGGCATGGCCTTGTATCGTGCTGAAACACCCGGGCCCTCCAAAGACAATAAGCTTACCCCCAGAATTAGCGGAACAGCGCTGGCGCTTTTTTATGTTTATATTGTTTTGACACTGACTTGCGCATTAGCGTATTACCTTGCCGGTATGAGCGCGTTTGACGCGCTTGGACACGCCTTTTCGACCGTCGCCATCGGCGGATTTTCCACGCACGATGCCAGCATGGGTTACTTTAAGAATGACGCCATTCTATGGATAAGCAGCCTATTCATGCTCATCTCGGCCATAAACTTCGGTTTACATTTCTTTGCCTGGAAGCACAAAAGCATAAGTGGATACTATCGCGACCCAGAGACCGGTTTTTACTTACTGTGCATTTTTACGAGCATTTCGATTACCTGCGTATACTTACTGACGACCCGAACACTAACTAATGGCGAGGCTGTCGTTCACGGCGTCTTTCAGGCGATCTCAATGGCGACCACAACAGGCTTCACCACCACGGATTTCGCATCGTGGCCCACCTTCCTGCCTGTTATGCTCATATTCTTCTCATTTATTGGCGGCTGTGTCGGATCCACCGGCGGTGGCCTAAAAGTAATGCGCGTTCTATTGATATTCAAACAGGGTTTACGTGAGATGAAGCAACTGATCCACCCACAAGCGATCATTCCGCTACGCGTGGGCGGACGACGTGTTGATGCTTCTATTATCAGCGCTGTCTGGAGCTTCTTCGCTGTATATGTCTCCGCCTTTTTGGTGATCCTGTTGATATTAATGGCGACTGGGCTTGATTACTTAACCGCCTTTTCCGCAGTTGCCGCCATGCTCAACAACCTTGGCCCAGGTCTTGGAGAGGTCGCTTCCAATTACGCGAGCGTCTCTAACGAAACTAAATGGATACTCTGCTTTACCATGTTGCTGGGGCGCCTAGAGGTTTTCACTCTGCTTGTTCTGCTAACCCCCATGTTTTGGCGACGTTAAGCTGAGCGATTCTTTTTAATGAGCTCGTAAGCAGCCTGAATCTCTTGAGACTTTTCGGTTGCCAGCTTAATCATGGAGTCAGGCACCCCGCGAGCCATTAATTTATCCGGGTGGTTTTCACTCATTAACTTTCGATACGCACGCTTAACTTCCGCATCGGTCGCCGATGCCGATACGCCCAACGCATCGTAGGCCACTTTGATATCCGATATCCCACCACTGACCGTTTGACGATCATGAAACTGGCCCTGCGCTTGCGCCATACGCGTCAAGTGCGCAATTTGAGCTTCAGAGAAACCGAGTAAGCGTCCAATTCGATCTAGAGCATTTCGCTCTGATGAATCCAACGATCCGTCGACATAAGCAAGTGAAATAAGAAACAAAAGCAAAGTCTGTTTTAACTGCGGGTGACGACCCGCAAGGCTTAAAAACGCATTCACCACAGGCTCAGGATGAAATGTGGGCTTAGCGCCTTGCTTAAAAAACTCAATAGCACGACGGCGACCCGCTGCATCAAGGCCCATATGCGTAATCAAAGTCTCCGTATGATTTACCTCTGCTTCGCTGACTCGCCCGTCCGCCTTTGCTATATATCCCAGTAAAATAAAAACCGATTGAAAAAAGTTTTCCTGGATTTTCAAACGCATCTCTGGGCGTGCGAAAGCCGCTATCGAGACAAAGGCTTTATCAAAAGCATGACCGATCCAGAGCCCCAATATCAATCCGAAAGGCCCAAGTGCGAGTAGCCCGAGTAGGCCTCCAATCGCCTTACCCCATATTCGAACACCCATTTTCGTCAATCCTTGTGATAATGATTAGGGCCTGTAACCGGTCTGGTCCTAAATCGCTTATAGGTCCATTGGTATTGCTCCGGACAATCCGTTATCAGCCGCTCGATACCTTGATTCATGCTGGTCATGGCGAGCACCATGTCAGGATCATAAAGCCCCGATTCAGCCTCTATGAAACGAACCTTGTAACCCCCTTTTACTCGAATTGCAGCCAAATAAAAGAGCTTAGATCCCGTCTTTTGAGCCAACTTTACGGCAAGCGTTGGTGTAAAACAGGGTTCACCCATAAAAGGGGCGTTACAGCCGGCGGAAAGATCCCTTGGCACTTGATCAGGAAGGATTCCAACCGTTTGCCCGTTCTTTAAGGTTCGCGTCAAACCAACCACCCCTTTCGGGGTCGTCGGATAAGGAACCATACCAAAGCGCCCTCGCGCCTTGACAATAAAATCCTCTATGCCCGGGTTTTCGGGGGGCTCATACAAACACGCCATCGGATAAAGCATATTCGCAAAGAGTCCCGCGTATTCCCAGTTACCCACATGCGGCGCCAAAAAAACCACACCGTGTCCCTCGTCTCTCGCCGCAATGACCCCATCAGAACCCTCGACAGCAACGGCAAGCTTCCGCAATTGAGCTTCCGTACCCATCCAAACGACGCCGAGTTCGGCAAACCACTCTCCCGCTGCTAGGACAGAACGATAAGCCAGCCGCTGTTGATCACGGTTCGATAAGTCCGGGTACGCCAAGCGGATATTGACCAACGCCACGTGCTTTTCTCGAAGACCTAAGAGCCAGACCGCGCGACCTAAAGCACGACCGAGCGAGCGAGCGACGGATAAAGGCAGATGACTCAGTGCTTGAAGAATTCGTTTAATCAGGAATACGGACATTGGTACTCGTTTATGGCACCTGATTCGACAGAGTACCGTGTATTGAAATCGCTGAGACTGTATAATACGGCCCTTTTAAGTGCTTGTGTAGCGAGGTGGGCGTGTCTGAAGCCAAACCGGTGATGTCTTTTCAAGAGATTATACTGCGACTCCAACGGTTTTGGGGTGAACAGGGCTGTGTGATCGTTCAACCCCTAGATATGGAAGTCGGCGCAGGTACGTTTCATCCCGCTACGTTCTTGAGAGCCTTAGGGCCTGAAAGTTGGCGTGCCGCTTACGTGCAACCGAGCCGAAGGCCAACGGACGGGCGCTACGGAGAAAACCCCAATCGTCTACAGCACTACTATCAATTCCAAGTCGCACTTAAACCGTCACCGGATAACATTCTTGAGCTTTACTTAGACAGCCTGCGGGAATTGGGCATTGACCCGACGGTCCACGATGTTCGTTTCGTTGAAGATAACTGGGAATCGCCCACCTTAGGCGCATGGGGCCTCGGGTGGGAAGTATGGCTTAACGGGATGGAAGTGACGCAGTTCACTTACTTCCAGCAGGCAGGGGGAATTGAATGTTATCCGGTAACAGGAGAAATCACCTACGGTCTTGAACGAATCGCTATGTACATTCAAGGGGTAGACTCTTGTTACGACTTGGTTTGGGCGGAGAGCCCCGAAGGCATTACAACCTACGGCGATGTGTATCACCAGAACGAAGTTGAGATGTCGACCTACAACTTCGAGCAAGCGCCCGTTGAAAATCTCTTCTCACAGTTTTCGCATTATGAAAGCGAGGCCGCTAGGCTAGCTGAGCTGGGATTACCACTTCCTGCATACGAGATGGTAATGAAAGCCTCACATACCTTTAATCTACTCGACGCTCGCCATGCAATCTCGGTTACAGAGAGGCAGCGCTATATATTGCGCGTCAGGGGTATAGCGCGCGCGGTTGCCAAGGCCTACTTTGATACGCGTGCAAAGCTCGGTTTTCCAAAGGCCCCAGAAGCCCTGCGTGAAGAAGTATTAGCGAAATGGACTAAAGGTGAAATCGCATGAAACAGCCTTTTCTCGTAGAGATCGGAACGGAAGAGCTTCCTCCTAAATCACTGTCGACTTTAGCAACGAGCCTGCACGACGGCATTGTGTCGCGTTTAGCGGCGCATGGTTTATCGCACGGTCCGAGTCGATGGTTTGCCACACCGCGAAGACTAGCGGTATTAATTGAAGAGCTCGACACTCAAGCAGAAGATTCAACCGAGGTCATCCTCGGGCCACCTGCGTCTGCAGCGCGATCAGATGACGGTAATTGGACGCCCGCAGCGATCGGTTTTGCAAAGAAACAGGGATTAGAACCCGCGGATCTTCAGATCATTAACTCCGATAAAGGGGACCGATTAGGCGTAAGCCGCATTTTGCCTGGCGCCAAGACAGAACAGGTTTTAGCTCCCATCGTAGACGAGAGCTTACAACACCTGCCCATAGCGAAACGTATGCGCTGGGGCGCTTCTCGAACCGAATTTGTGCGCCCTGTACATTGGGTGGTAGCCATCTATGGTAACAATTCTAGTTTAGGCACCATTTTTGGAATTAACACATCGAACGAAAGCCGGGGTCATCGATTTCATGGGCCAGAACGCATTGTGATTGAGTCACCAGCGTCCTATGAATCAACACTGGAACGCGCCAAAGTCATCGCCTGTTTTGAGCGGCGAAAATCACTCATTCTGTCGCAGGTACATGCATGCGCAAAGGCGCTAGACGCGGAGGCACAAATTGACCCCGAGTTGCTCGAGGAGGTCACTGCTTTGGTGGAGTGGCCTGTCGCTCTGAGCGGCGCATTCGATTCTGGATTTTTGCGTGTGCCCGCAGAAGCGCTAATCGCCTCTATGAAAGAGCATCAGAAGTATTTTCACCTAAGAGCCAAAGATGGGGCGTTGCTACCAAACTTCATCACGGTAGCAAACATCGAAAGCCCTGAACCGGAGCGAATCGTCAAAGGTAATGAGCGCGTGATTCGGCCCCGCTTGTCTGACGCCGCGTTTTTCTACGACTCCGATTTAAAGTCCAGTTTGAACAGTCGCAACGAGCAACTCGCGAAAATGACGTTTCAAGAGTCACTCGGGTCAGTTGCAGACAAGGTTGCGCGGGTGAAACAACTTGCCTTGGAAATCGCTACGCAGATCAGCGCAAACGAGAACACGGTCGCAGTGGGCGCTGAGTTGTGTAAATCAGATTTACCAACCGAGTTGGTTGGTGAGTTCCCTGAACTTCAAGGTATCGCGGGGGCCTATTACGCCCGAGCCGAAGACTTAAGTGATGAAATAGCGACGGTAATAGAAGAGCATTACTTACCACGTTTTGCAGGAGACAAGCTGCCATCGACAAAGGAAGCCATCTGTGTGGCCTTGGCGGACCGACTCGATACACTTGCTGGCATCTTCGCAGTGGGCGAAATCCCCTCTGGTTCAAAGGATCCGTATGGCCTCCGACGCGCCTCTCTTGCTTGCTTGAGACTAATAATTGAAACAAGGTTGGAGCTCGACCTAAAGTCACTTCTCAATTGTGCGTTCAGACTTTTACCTTTTGAGAGCAAGCCGGAGTCTTCGAGTATCGCGTTAGATTATATTGTTGAGCGTTTTTACTCTCGATATGAATCCGAGGGCATTGAGGTTACAACAATCAGATCCGTTCTGAATAAAGACATTTACGAACCGCTTGATATGCACCAACGTATTTTAGCCGCCCACGGATTCCTTTCTGTTCCAGAGTGTGGGGCGTTAGCAAGTGCTTACAAACGTGTGAGTAATATTCTTGGTAAGTCGGATGAGAGGCTCCAAGGTGATTACCAACACGTACTGCTGGCAGAAACAGTAGAGGTGAATTTGGTTGCGGCAATCGACAAGCTTGCTCCTGAGCTTAATGACCTCTTGAACAAGAAAGACTATCGGCGTTATCTAACCGTGTTGGCTAGCATGCGAGAAACAGTAGACGCATTCTTTGATGATGTTATGGTAAACGTGGAAGACAGCGCTCTGAAGCGAAACCGTTTAGCCATCTTGTGTGCTCTGCAAGGCCTTTTTGGCGCTGTGGCCGATTTGAAAGAACTGGCATCTTAATCAATGAGAGGCCTCACACAATAGTTGTGCGAGGCCTTTTAAGTATTTAAACGTCTAAGTTCGCGACGTTCAACGCATTTTCTTCGATAAACTCTCGACGAGGCTCCACCTGATCACCCATCAGTGTGGTGAACATTTGATCTGCCATGATGGCGTCCTCAATTGTAACTTGCAGCATACGACGAGATTCTGGATCCATCGTTGTTTCCCACAACTGATCTGGATTCATTTCGCCCAACCCTTTGTATCGCTGGATACTGTACCCGCGGGCGGCCTCTTTCATGAGCCAATCCAGAGCCTGGTCGAACTCTCGCACCGGTTCAGACTTTTCGCCCCGCTGTATCCGGCCATCCTCACCAATTAAGCCGCTCAGAGTCTCACCTAATGTAGTAAGCTGCTTGTATTCAGACGAACCAAAAAAGTCACGGCCTAGTACGGTCTCATAATCAACGCCATGATTGTAGAATTTAACCACCGGCAGATACAAGTTTCGCTCCTGATCCTTGCGAACGTGAACATCGTACTGACTGCCATTAATGGAATAACGCTGTAGGCGATCACTCAAATTGCGTGCAAATTGCTGCACACCGGCTTCATCGGCCATGGCTTCAACTGTCAGAACCTCACTGTAAACCAACCGCCACAGTACATCAGCAGAGTAAAGGCGACTTAATCGCATTATCGTCTTATCAACCGCGCGGTATTGATGAACCAAGGCCTCCAGCGCCGCACCGGAGATGGGTGGCGCAGACGGGTCTGTTATTAAAGCGGCATCTTCTAGAGCTGACTGGGTTAAAAAAGCATTTAACGCCTCGTCATCTTTTAGATATTGTGACTGCTTTCCCTTGGCGATCTTATACAGCGGGGGTTGAGCGATGTACACATGCCCGCGCTCAATCAACTCATTCATATGTCTAAAAAAGAAGGTGAGTAGTAAGGTTCGTATGTGAGACCCGTCGACATCCGCATCCGTCATGATAATAATGCTGTGGTAACGCAATTTATTTGCGTCAAATTCATCTTTACCTATACCACAACCGAGCGCTGTCACGATTGTACCAACTTCAGCTGAACCCAACATTTTATCGAAACGCGCTTTTTCCACGTTCAGAATCTTTCCTTTGAGCGGCAAAATCGCCTGAAACTTTCGATTTCGCCCTTGCTTTGCCGAACCACCCGCGGAATCGCCCTCCACCAAATAGATTTCGCACAATGCCGGGTCTTTCTCTTGGCAATCAGCAAGCTTGCCAGGTAGGCCCGCTATATCCAAAGCCCCTTTACGTCGCGTCATCTCCCGCGCCTTTCTTGCCGCCTCTCTAGCGCGTGCGGCGTCTAGCATCTTTCCTACAATGGTCTTCGCATCGTTAGGATTTTCCAACAAATAGTCGTTCAGATAATTTGACATCGCCTGTTCAACGGCTGTCTTTACTTCTGAAGAAACAAGCTTTTCTTTGGTCTGAGATGAGAACTTGGGGTCCGGCACTTTAACAGAGATAATTGCGGTTAAACCTTCTCTCGCATCATCTCCTGTTGTATTGATCTTAGCCTTCTTGGCTAAACCCTCTTTCTCAATGTAATTGTTGAGTCCTCGTGTGAGCGCAGCGCGAAATCCAGCTAGGTGTGTACCACCATCCTTTTGCGGAATATTATTCGTATAACAAAGCAAGTTCTCTTGAAATGAGTCATTCCACTGAAGCGCGACTTCTACGGCGACGCCGGTTTCCTCATCTGGATCTGTGCAAAAATGAAACGCCTTATTAATGGGTGTTTTGTTTCTATTCAGATAATCAACGAAAGCAGCAAGCCCCCCCTCGTAATTATAGGTCTCCGTCTCTCCCGAACGTTCATCAGACAGCCGGATGTTGACCCCTGAATTCAAAAACGCCAATTCACGAAGCCGCTTCGCTAGAATATCAAAATGGAATTCGATGTTATTGAAGGTTTCTGGCGAAGGTGCAAACCGCACTGTTGTGCCTGTTTGAGTAGTCTCACCTACTATCTCAAGCGGTGCCTGCGGCACGCCATGAACGTATTTCTGCTCGAATACTTTGCCCTGACGACGAATCGTCAGAACAAGCGATGAGGACAAAGCGTTAACTACCGAAACACCTACACCATGGAGACCTCCGGATACTTTGTAGGTGTTGTCATCAAACTTTCCACCCGCATGAAGCACCGTCATAATAACTTCCGCAGCGGATACACCCTCTTCGTGCATTTCCGTAGGAATTCCACGCCCATCATCCGACACCGTAATCGATTCATCAGTATGAACTACAATGTCAATCGTCGAACAATAACCGGCGAGCGCCTCGTCGATACTGTTATCAACGACTTCGAACACCATGTGATGTAGCCCCGTGCCATCGTCAGTGTCTCCGATGTACATACCGGGGCGCTTGCGAACCGCATCAAGCCCTTTCAACACCGTAATACTTGAAGAATCGTAATTATCACTCGACATGCGGTCTCGCCCTGCTATTTCGGTTTTTAGTTAACCTGATTATATCACAGTCTGCAGGGTCGGTATCGACGACGACACTACATGCTAACGCAGACACCCGTGTTCCACGTGGAACTTTTTAATTTGAAGGGAGCGTGCTTCGAATGGCGCAAGAAAAGACGACAGCAGGACTTCTGTGGTGCCATTTACAAACACCTGAACCCCTTTGAGTGCGCTGATTATCGCGCCCAAAGCTTGAAGTTTTTTTGGGTCGAGCTCCGCGGCGACATCATCTAACAACAACAAGCACCCCCTAGATTCCCCACCACGAATCAAGTCCCGACTTTCTTTTTCTCCACCCTGACCATGTCGACCCTCGTTCTCTATACCACCTTGGAGCAGACTGAGCTGAGAGAGCTTCAATGCAAAGATAGTCAACTTCAGTTGGCCCCTTGACATCACGTCACGAGCCAAACGCCGCTGGCCATCTATTTCAATCGTGATCTGAATATCACATCTGTGCGGCCCAACAGACGTAAACCCACGCGCAGCATCTACTTCCTCAGAAGCGCACAAGGCACTCACCAGGTCCGATTTCGCATCCCAGCCGCGACGGTAAGAAAGCGACAACGAAAACGACTCAAGCCCAATTGCTGATGACACTTTTTTAAACTCTCTATTCAGCAACCGAAAAACCTCGCGCCTCTGGAAATCCAACCGCTCACCCGCATGAGCCAAAGCGTCAGTCCAAATAGCCAGCTCGGATTTGACAGTTTTTTCGGCAGAAAACAAACGTTTTGGTGACAATCGCGCACTTTCTTTTGTTTGGTCCACCGCGCCTTCACGCGCAGAGGATCGCAGCAGCGCGTTCCGCTGCGCGAGCGCGCGAGCAAACGCCCTGACGTCGTCTTTATAACTGTGTTCCACGTGGAACACAGACCAATCTAAAAACGACCTCCGCTCCTGGGGTGGGCCAGACAACAAATCGAATGTGTCAGCATTAATCGCGATTATAGGCAACAACTCAGTGATTTCAGATAATCGTTTTACTGCCGCGCCATTCCGTTTTATCCGTGTTTCGCCCAAACGCGACTTCGACAAACCAATTTTGTGTCGGACCCAACTCAGATTATTTACTTTGTCGTCGGCGACACCAGCCTCACGCATAGATAAGCGCTCTTGTTTGACTCCAATGGCTTCGCCATAAACTATAAGCTGCTCAGCACTCAACGACACAAGTGCGTCTCGCTTTCCACCAAACCTTCGAAACGATCGGCCATGGGCGAGCGTAAAGATGGCTTCAAACAATGATGTCTTACCGGCGCCGTTAGGTCCAAGCACCACATTTACTGTCGCCAATTCTTCAATCGTGATCTCACTTATATTTCTGAAGCTATTTATATAAAGTCGAGATAACACAAGGAAAGCCTATGATGAAATTACGGCTGGTCGAAAACAGCCTCTACGCTGAAAACTCACGTCGTCGCAACAGAGGCTTGCTTACAAAATGCGGCGCCTACCCAAAGACGTGTAATTACAAACGCATAGGCATAACCACATACAGCGCGTTCGCATGTTCGGCATTCGACTCAAGTAAAGCACTTCCACTAGCGTCCGACAATGAGACTCGAACTTCATCATCACCAATGACACCGAGCACATCCAAAAGGTAACTTACGTTAAATCCAATCTCGAGCGAATCCCCCATGTAGGCCACAGTAATGATTTCCTCTGCCTCTTCTTGCTCAGGGTTATTCGCTACCACCTGCAACTGGTCATTCGAAAGATTCATTCGAATACCGCGATATTTTTCGTTACTTAAGATAGCCGCGCGCGACAACGCACTTCGTAAAACGTCTTTTTCAGCAACCACGACTTTGGTGCTCTGCTTGGGCAAAACACGTTGGTAATCAGGAAACTTTCCATCAACCAGCTTAGAAATGAAGGTAAAGGATGTCGCCTCAACCTTTAAGTGATTATCGCCCAGGGAAACATTAGCAGGTGCATCACCGGTTTGAAGAAGGCGTGACAACTCCAAAACCCCCTTCCGAGGCAGAATAATTTGTGTAGCTTCCGTATTAGAAAGGCCCTGAACCACACCCTCACTTAAAGTTATGTGGCTTGTAGCCAATCGATGACCATCCGTCGCAACCACTCTAAAAGCCGAACCACTTAATTCCCATAACATTCCGTTCAAGTAATACCTGACGTCTTGCTGAGCCATCGCAAACCCCGTCTGCTCGATCAAACTCTTCAACGAGGCTTGATCAACCGTCATCGTTCCACGCGCATTAATGGCATCAACTAACGGAAATTCGGTAGCGGGCAGCGTTGCTAGCGAGAATTTAGACCTTCCCGACTTTATCAATAATTTAGCACCATCCTGAGTAAACTCGATGACGCTACCCTCCGGTAATGACTTACAAATATCAAACAATTTTCTGCCTGGTACGGTAATCGCACCGCTAATCGCATCCGCGTCCTCCAAGTTGACTCGCCCTGTCAACTCAACCTCTAGGTCGGTACCGACTAAAGATAAGTTCTGGCCATCCAAACTTACTAACACGTTTGCCAAGATAGGGAGTGTTTGACGCCGTTCCACAACACCAGCAACTAGACTTAGTGGCTTTACCAGTGCTTCTCTCTCTATTGAAAACTTCATTCCTTATTGGCTCCAAAATAATTTAACTTAACTTTGCGGGCTCTCTATACTAGAGTACCGGGTCAGGGCTTATCGACCAATCGCATTCAACTACGTTGTCAGTGCTCGTAAAAGATTTTTGACGTCTTCCCTAATATCCCCACTAGATAACTTAAGCTCTTCTATTTTACGACAAGCATGTAGAACTGTCGTGTGATCTCTTCCCCCAAAACTATCCCCAATCTCAGGAAGACTATGATGAGTTAACTCCTTCGCTAAGGACATCGCCACCTGCCTTGGTCGGGCGACGGAACGGCTTCTTCGTTTGGACATTAAGTCAGAAACCTTGATACGGTAGTATTCTGCAACCACCCTTTGAATGTTATCCAAACTCACCTGTTTATCTTGTAAAGCCAGCAAATCCTTCAGACTCTCTTTTACCATCAACATATCAATGGGTTTCTGATGAAAGTGGGCACTCGCTATCACCCTTTTTAGCGCTCCTTCAAGCTCTCGCACATTCGAGCGGACACGTTGAGCTATAAAGAAGGCGGCGTCTTCGGGCAATTCCGCTCCGATCTGCGCGGCCTTCTTCATTAATATCGCAACTCTCGTTTCAAGTTCTGGCGGCTCTACTGAGACAGTCAAACCCCACCCAAATCGTGACTTCAGTCTCTCCTCTAAGCCCTCTATCTCTTTAGGGTAGCGATCGCATGTCAGTATCATTTGGTGCCCCCCCTCCAACAAAGCATTGAAGGTATGGAAAAACTCTTCTTGTGACCGCTCTTTACCTGCAAAAAACTGTATATCATCGATCAACAGCGCATCAACAGATCGATAGTACCGCTTGAAATCGGATATCGCATTGAGCTGAAGAGCCTTTACCATATCAGCGACAAACCGCTCGCTGTGCAAGTACACAATTTTGGCGTTCGGGTTATCTTGTTTGAGGGAATTTCCAACAGCATGCATTAAGTGTGTTTTACCCAAACCGACACCACCGTAGATAAACAGAGGGTTGTAGGCAAATCCTGGATTATCTCTCACTTGCCTCGCTGCAGCTAAAGCCAGCTGATTTGATTTACCTTCTACAAAAGTATCAAACTGGTAGTGTTCCACTAGACTGTGCTGATGTGACAATGCCCCCTCAACTTGTGGCGGAGATCGGCGCTGTAATTGACCATCCGGAGAAACCTGCGCATTATGAGCGGTAGAGGTAGGCACAGCTGAACCAGATCGTATACCAACAACTCTTTGCGAGACTTCTGATGTCGATCCAAGGCCTTTTGATTTAATGCCAAATGTCAGTTCAAATCGATGTTCACCGCTAACCTGCTTAACTATGGCTTCGATCCGGTCTGAAAACTTGTCCTGAACAAAATCTTTGATAAAACGATTTGGCGCCGAGAGGACCAATCTTAAGCCGCTTTGGCTTAATTCCAACGGCGCTATCCATGTACGAAACTGTTGATCTGGAACTTGATCGGCCAGCTCAGCAAGACAGCGTGACCAATCAATATCAACAGCAGCCTCAGCATTGCCTTCGACAAGACGACCTTCTCGTCTCTCCAAATTCATATCGGTCCTTCTTTCTGTTTATACACACGGTTATGAGATCGTAAATGCCCCCATAAAAGTTATCCACAAAAAATTAATCAAATTTTAAAATCTTTCAAAAACAATAGTTTAAACTTCATCTGCGAAATGACAAGGTTTTTTTCTAGATGCAATCTGTGAATAAACTGTTAATAAGTTGTGCCAAAGCAGAGAATAATAAAGCGACGGTTTTTCCCTTTTTATCGCAGCGTACTCCTTGCACAGAGCGCTTAAACAATCTAAACTACGCGCCCTCTAATTGTGCGCCTTCAACAAGGCAACGCTTATTCAAGGAACAGCAAATGAAAAGAACGTTTCAGCCCAGCGTTTTAAAAAGAAAACGCACTCACGGTTTTAGAGCCCGTATGGCAACTAAGTCAGGCCGTCAACTCATCAACAGACGTAGAGCCAAAGGGCGCAAACGCTTATCGGCGTAATTGTCCTGAGTCATTTTATTTGCAATGACTCATAGCTCTCATGATTCCTCGTTTGGTCGGAACCGTCGGTTACTGACCAAGCGCGACTTTAATCACGTCTTCAACGACGCACCCATCAAGCACGGAAACCCAGCTTTTCTTCTGTTGGCGAAACCTTCTCTAACGGATGAGTCGCGCTTAGGTTTGGTGATTGCAAAAAAGCACATTAAAACGGCTGTTAAACGCAACCTGGTAAAAAGGTTCGCACGAGAGACGTTCCGAACCCAAAACAAGAGCACTTTGGCGCTAGACATGGTATTGTTAGCGCGCTCGCAAGCGGTACAATTAAACCGCGCTGAGCTCAGAAAAGCCCTACAACATGTCTTCCACGGGGCATCGCGTAAAGCGCTTTCTTTAAACACGGATAAAGCAGTACATACTGATGCGCACAGTAGTCGTAAAAGCAATTAAGTTTTACCAGCTAGCGATTAGCCCTTTTATGGGACGTAACTGCCGTTTTTATCCAACATGTTCTGAATACACCGTTGATGCGATTACTGAACATGGCGTCTTCAAGGGACTCACTTTGAGTATTAAGCGACTCGGTAAGTGCCACCCTTGGCACGATGGTGGTTACGACCCCGTTCCTACTTCCTCTGACAGATCACAATAAGCGATTACCGTATTATGGATATTCAACGTTATGCACTGATCGGCGCGATTGCCGTTTTATCATGGATGCTCTTAACGGAATGGGTTGTCTTTAAAAACGAGCTCTCTGCAGAAACGAAAGCCGTGCAGACTCAAATGCTCAGTGTGCCGGTAACAAAAGAATCCGATACCAGTGACCTGCCCTCCATTAGCACGGATACTAAACCGGAGCATATCACTACGACATCAAAACTGAGCAACACCGATACTGTCCGCGTCATCACCGATACACTGGATGTCCTCATTGATCTGCATGGCGGCGATATTATCGGTGCTGGCCTAGTAAAATATTTGGCAAAACTCGACAACCCAGACCAACCTTTCGTTCTACTTGAGAAAAACGCTAGTCGAGAATACGTCGCTCAAAGTGGTCTAATTGGACCGGACGGAATCGATACAAAAGAGCGAGCCCACTTCGCAAGTCAAGAATCTGTCTACACACTGGACAACCAGGATAACACCCTCTCCGTTGCACTTGTGCACGAATCAGATTCAGGTCTATTGGTAACGAAAGAATATATGTTTACTCGTGGCTCTCACTTAATAGATGTTTCTTACCACGTCACCAACACATCCACAGAAAATAAGACCGTATACCTTTTTGGACAACTCAAACGGGACGGAAGTACCGATCCGTCAAAAGACAGCTCAGGTATGGGCCTTGCACCATTTCTTGGTGCAGCAACAAGCCTACCCGACAAGCGTTTTGCTAAGTTCGGATTCAAGGAAATAGAAGAAGAACCTTTAAAAGCACAAATCCAAGGTAGTTGGATCGCCATGATCCAGCATTATTTCCTTAGCGCCTGGGTTCCAAACCCGGATCAAATGCACACCTACTCTACGCGTGCTCGAGACGGGTTTTACATCGCGGGTTTCGTAAGCCCAGGTACCACCATCGCGCCTGGAGCGACCTCTACAACATCAGCAAAGCTATACACGGGCCCGAAAGATCAATATACCCTTGAAAAAATTTCACCTTACCTTGATCTGAGTGTGGACTACGGCTGGCTCTGGTGGGTTGCTCAACCCTTATTCTGGCTGCTCACCAAGATTCACGCACTTGTCGGTAACTGGGGCTTCGCAATTATACTTCTGACAGTCACCATCAAGGCCCTGTTCTTTAAACTCTCAGCTACCAGCTACAAGTCAATGGCCAATATGCGCCGTGTACAACCAAAAATGGCAGATATCCGCGAACAGTACGCAGACGATAAACAAAAGCAAAGCCAAGCAATGATGGAGCTGTACAAAAAAGAGAAGATTAACCCGATGGGTGGGTGCCTACCTATTCTCGTGCAAATGCCTGTTTTCATTGCTCTCTACTGGGTGTTGATGGAAAGCGTAGAATTACGCCACGCGCCATTTATCCTTTGGATACATGACTTATCTGTCATGGACCCCTACTTTGTTTTGCCTGTGATCATGGGCGCCAGTATGTGGTTTATGCAAAAATTAAATCCCCCTCCACCTGACCCGATGCAAGCGAAGCTGATGCAGTGGCTACCTATTGTGTTCACTTTCTTCTTCCTGTGGTTCCCTGCTGGTCTGGTTTTATACTGGGTGATCAACAACCTGCTATCGATGACTCAACAGTACATCATCACCAAGCAAATAGAGAACGCAGCCCACCCTGTGCGATAAAGACGTTATGCTAGCCAGCAATAGCGATACAATTTGCGCCATAGCGACCCCTCCTGGCAAAGGCGGGGTCGGCATCATTCGGATCTCAGGAAAACAGGCTCTGCCTATTGCTCGTCGCATATCCCATAAAGAGAACTTAACGCCGCGCCTAGCTAATTACGTTACTCTATTTGACCCTAACGGCGACGCGATCGACTCTGCCTTGCTTATTTATTTCAAAGGACCTCACTCCTTTACAGGAGAAGATGTCGTTGAACTTCAGACGCACGGCAGCCCCGTTGTACTCACAATGCTGCTCCGTGTATTAACTCAATATGGTGCTCGTCCCGCGCTCCCGGGCGAATATTCAAAACGAGCCTACCTCAACGATAAAATCGACTTAATTCAGGCCGAGGCAATAGCCGATCTAATCAACGCCAGCACCGAATCAGCCGCATTAAGTGCGCAACGATCTCTAACAGGATCGTTCTCTACACAAATTAATTCATTTTTAGAGAATCTAATCAACTTAAGAGTCTTTGTCGAAGCAGCCATTGACTTTCCGGAAGAAGAAATCGACTTCATTGGCGAACATAAAGTCATTAACAAGCTCACGGGGCTTATTGCTGATCTCGCAGCCATCATACAAACCGCGCGAACGGGACAGCTTCTTCAGGAAGGGTCTACTTTTGCCTTAGTTGGTGCTCCCAACGCCGGCAAATCTTCATTACTCAATTGCTTGGCTGGCGTTGATCGCGCCATTGTGACCGATATCGCGGGTACCACCCGAGACACCTTGGATACAACCGTCGATATCAGCGGGATGCCCGTTACCTTTGTTGATACTGCAGGGTTACGCGAAACGAGTGATATCGTTGAGAAAGTCGGGATCGAACGGACATTGTCAGCAATCGAACACGCTGATTTCGTGCTATTTATCGTTGATGGTTCCGTTCACTCGGGGCGAGTTTCTTTGGAGCAGCTTGTTCCTCCACTTCTTGCTGATACGCTAAGGCAAAAACCCATTTTAGGGGTCATCAATAAAAGCGATAAGATAACTGGAGACGCTCTCATTCTAGAGGGAATCGATTCTTCGGTCGTGATATCGGCAAAACTGGGATTGAATGTAGACTCTTTGAAAGATCGTATCTGTGAACTCGTAGGCCTTAGCACTTCCTACGATGCCACTTTCTCAGCTAGAGAACGCCACCTTTCTCAGCTCAACTTCGCTTTGACTTTTTTGCAAACAGGTTTTGAACAGCTAAGTTACTCCGGCGCATCGGAACTTTTAGCCGAGGACCTTAGACAGGCACAGACAGCTATGAGCCAGATTACAGGTGCTTTTACCAGCGACGACCTATTGGGCGAAATCTTTTCTAATTTTTGCATCGGAAAATAAGTTATCCACAGAAATAGTAAATCATCAACACCAATGCTAATTTGCCAAAAAAGTGTGCATAACTTAGGTAAATCACCATGAACAATCGGTGGGAGAAAAATCAAAGTTAGACCCGAAGCAGGATAT
>JAUHWV010000119.1 GCA_030427335.1 Gammaproteobacteria bacterium
AACGGGCACGACTCCATAGTGACAAGCCCCGGAAACCACTTCAGCAAAGACACGATCAATCGTACCTTGTGGAACACATACTGCCGCGTGGCCAAAATGTTTCACGGCCGCAGCTTGAGTGTATGTTCCTTCTGGTCCCAGGTAGGCCACTTGCAGGGGTTTTTCAAGCGCCAAACAGGCGGACATGATCTCGCGAAATATATAAGCCACCGTGTCGCTCGCCAGTGGCCCTGGGTTACGCGCTTTAATCTTGGTTAGAACCTGAGCTTCTCGCTCAGGTCGGTAGAATTGCGGTTCCAACTCTCCCTTGTGGTCTTTCATGAGAGCCTGAACTTCTGCCATTTTGATATCTGCCACCTTTTGCGCACAGCGAGCACGTGCGCTAATCAGCTCCAAAATCTCTTTATCGAGCGCATCAATTTGCTCTCGAATAGCCAAAAGTTCAGGATTAGGCAGAGAATCACTCATGGTGACTAGCCGTTTTTAGCAGCAAAATCGCGCATGTAATCAATGAGCGCGTCGATTGCGGCTTCAGGGACAGCGTTGTAGATGGACGCACGCATTCCACCAACCGATCTATGCCCTTTCAGATTCAACAAACCTGCGGCATCCGCACCGGCTAAAAATGCCTTATCCAGACTAGCATCGGCCAAGGTGAAGGGCACGTTCATCAGGGAGCGGTTCGCCAGAGCAACGGGATTAGCATAAAAGCCCGACCCGTCGATGTAGCCATAAAGCTTACCCGCCTTACGCTGATTGATCTCCGCCATCGCCGTTAGGCCACCCAGCTCTTCGAGCCACTCGAACACTAAGCCAGCAAGATAAATAGCGAAGGTGGGTGGCGTGTTGTACATACTGTCATTATCTGCAGCCACCTTCCAATCCAGCATTGTTGGACAGTGCGCTGACGCCTTACCCAGCAGATCGCGGCGCGCTATGACCACGGTCAAACCTGCTGGACCTATGTTTTTCTGAGCACCTGCGTAAATCACACCGTAGTCGTTGACGTCGATAGGCTGAGACAAAATGGTGGAAGACATATCCGCCACAATCGGTGTATCACCGGATGGGAGCTCATGAAATGCCACGCCGCCAATCGTTTCGTTGGGGCAGATGTGGATGTACGCCGCGTTATCGCTTCGAGCCCAAGCGGACTGATCGGGTACGTAAGTGAAGTTACGATCCTCTGAACTCGCTACAACCGCTACGTCAGCAAAACGCTTTGCCTCAGCAATCGCTTTTTTAGACCACTGCCCGGTGTTTACGTAGTCAACTACCGGATTCTGTCCTGCCAGATTCAAAGGCACTGCAGCAAACTGTTGGCTGGCACCACCCTGCAAAAACAAAACCGCGTAATCATCCGAAATCGAGAGCAACCGGCGGAGAGACGCTTCCGCCGCATTGGCGATCGAAACAATCTCATCACTGCGGTGACTCATCTCCATGACAGACAAGCCACACCCTTGCCAATCCGCCAAATCGGCTTGCGCCTTCAATAAAACCGCTTCAGGCAGGGCCGCTGGCCCTGCACAAAAATTAAACACTCTCGACATGAATGTGAACCTTAAAGTTGGATTAGTTGTTTTCGCTCTCTGCGTCCGAAGTTGTCTCAGAAACCACTTCGTCAGACTCTTCAATTCGAGTCATTCGAACAAGCTCCTCACCCTCCTTCAAACGGATGACGCGAACACCCTGGGTATTACGACCCAAGCTGGATATTTCAGATACGCGAGTTCTTACCATCGTACCTTGGTTGGAAATCAGCATTAGCTCATCTCCTTCATACACTTGGACTGCGCCCACTAAAGGACCATTGCGCTCGTTGGTTACCATCGCGATAACTCCTTTAGTGCCACGCCCTTTGCGTGGAAACTCAGAGGCGGGTGTCTTTTTGCCGTAACCGTTGGCACTGGCGGTGAGTACATAGCTATCTTCTGCCGGTATGATCAATGAGATCATTTCGTCTTCATCGCCCATACGTATACCGCGCACACCTCTCGCGGTTCGCCCCATTGCGCGCACATCTTGTTCAGAGAAACGCACCGCTTTACCCGCGCTACTCATCAACATGACGTCGCTATCCCCTTTAGTGATCGCGGTACCCACAAGCACATCGCCCTCAGCCAGCTCCAGCGCCCGCAAACCCACACTACGTGGACGAGAAAAGTCAGTGAGCGCGGTCTTTTTAACGATCCCTTGAGCGGTTGCCATGAAAATAAAGTGATCTTCGGTATATTCGGCCACCGGCAGGATGGATGTGACCCTCTCACCTGGCTCCAAAGGCAGCAAGTTAACCATGGGGCGCCCACGACTTTGACGTCCAGCAACCGGAATCTGGTACACTTTCAGCCAGTACACTTTACCCATGTTCGAAAAGCACAAAATGGTTGAGTGCGTCGACGCCACTAGCAGGTGCTCTACGAAATCCTCGTCTTTCACTGCAGTAGCACTTTTACCCATCCCGCCACGACGCTGGGCCTGGTAATCTGATAGCGGCTGCGTTTTGGCGTACCCGCCATGCGATATTGTGACAACACGATCTTCTGGAGTGATCAGATCTTCAACCGACAGGTCGTGCTGCGAATCCACGATTTCGGTCAAACGCTCATCGCCGAATTCAGCTACAACCTCTTCCAGTTCCTCGCGAATCACCTGCTTGAGTCGATCAGCGTCGCCCAAAATATGCAGATAATCGGCAATTTCTTTGATTTTTTCTTGGTACTCATTCAACAGCTTCTCGTGCTCAAGACCGGTCAAACGGTGCAAGCGCAATTCGAGGATAGCTTGCGCCTGCGCGGGCGACAGACGATACATTCCGTCGTGCAATCCGAATTCGTCCGCAAGGTCATCTGGGCGACACGCGTCTTCACCTGCCTGCTCCAGCATAGCGATCACTTCACCCGGTGACCACACCTTGGCTAACAGCCCTTCCCTTGCATCGGCGGGGCTAGGCGAATTTTTGATCAGCTCGATAATGGGATCAATATTGGCCAGAGCGATCGCCAAACCTTCTAGTATGTGGCCTCGTTCTCTCGCTTTGCGCAACAGATAAACTGTTCTACGCGTCACGACTTCGCGGCGATGGCGCAGGAAAGCCTCGATGATCTCTTTCAGGTTCATCACTTTCGGCTGGCCGTTCTCTAAGGCCACCATGTTGATACCGAAAACCGACTGAAGCTGCGTCTGGGCGTACAGATTGTTCAATACGACATCGCCCACCTCTCCGCGCTTGAGCTCGATCACAACGCGCAAACCATCTTTATCCGACTCATCTCGCAATTCCGAAATGCCCTCGAGCTTCTTCTCTTTAACGAGCTCGGCAATGCGCTCAATCAACCGCGCCTTATTTAGCTGATAGGGGATCTCGTGGATAATGATGACGTCACGGTGTTTTGCCTCATCGGTAATCACTTCGGCCTTGGCACGCACATAGATACGGCCGCGACCGGTACGATAGGCCTGCAGAATTCCAGCGCGCCCACTAATGATCGCACCCGTTGGAAAGTCAGGACCAGGGATATGCTCCATCAACTCATCGATAGTTATCTCGGGATTCGCCAAAAGCGCGATACAGGCGCTCACCACCTCGGTCATATTGTGCGGCGGTATGTTGGTGGCCATACCTACAGCAATCCCCGATGAGCCGTTCACCAAGAGGTTAGGAATACGCGTTGGCAGCACCTCAGGAATACGCTCGGTGCCATCGTAGTTATCCACGAAATCGACGGTTTCTTTGTCCAAATCCGCGAGCATCGCATGGGCAATTTTGCGCATGCGAATTTCGGTGTAGCGCATAGCAGCGGCCGAATCGCCATCGATAGAGCCGAAGTTGCCTTGGCCATCCACCAACATGTAGCGTAGTGAGAAGGGTTGAGCCATACGGACAATGGTGTCGTATACGGCGGAATCACCGTGAGGGTGATATTTACCGATGACGTCCCCAACAACGCGGGCCGACTTTTTGTACGCCTTGTTCCAATCGTTCGACAGCTCGTTCATCGCAAACAGCACACGACGGTGCACCGGTTTCAACCCGTCGCGCACATCGGGCAAGGCTCTACCGACGATGACACTCATCGCATAATCAAGGTAGGACTGTTTGAGCTCGTCCTCAATATTGACTGGAAAAATTTCTTTCGCTAACTCGGCCATCGCTACTAAAACACCCCTTTTATTGCGCGCCAGTGATCTAAAATTTGAGACCACGCTAGCGCGTTTTTTAATGCCTAGATTATACGCGCTCAGCCGCCCCACCGCTAATTTTTTGAGCAATCCCGAACCACAAGGGCTCAGGTGGCCAAAAATTCGATATACTCGCGCAACCAACCCTCTAAAACCGCGGAGAAGCCGTGTCAAATCCAAAAGAAATACACGCTCGATGGCTTTATACGGGCTCGGCTGGCGCTGAGGTCCTAGAACATCAAACCCTTTGCATTGATGAAGTTGGCCGAATCAGTGCCATAGTAGATTCAGCGGATGCGCCGAAAAATCGAGACGCAGAACAGGTGCATCTCGACAATCATCTGCTGATGCCCGGTCTGATTAACTGCCACGGTCACAGCGCTATGACGCTACTCCGCGGCTATGCAGATGATCTAGCGCTTATGCCGTGGCTACAAGACCACATATGGCCCACGGAAGGCCGCTGGGTCGATGCCGACTTCGTGACCGACGGCGTGAACTTGGCCATGGCCGAAATGATCAAAACGGGCACAACCACCTTCAGCGACCAATATTTTTTCCCCGATGCCACGGCCAAAGCGGCGAGCGAAGCGGGCATGCGCTGCCAAATTAACTTCCCGGTAATCAACGTGCCGACCCAGTGGGCGCAGACACCGAATGAATACATCAGCAAGGGACTACAAGTACGAGAGCGTTATAAAAACAGCGCTCTCATATCGGTTATTTTCGGCCCGCACGCCCCTTATTCGCTCGACGAACCCACACTCCAACGCATTCGCACTCTGTCACACGAGTTGGATATGGGTGTTCAGATGCATGTTCAGGAAACGAAAACAGAGGTCTTGCATGCCGTTGAGCTCACAGGCGAGAGACCTATTACTACGCTTGACCGTCTAGGCTTGCTGGACCCCAGCATGCAATGCGTACATATGACGTCGCTTTCCAAAGACGACATCGCCCGAGTGGCCAGGTCCGGTGCGCATGTGATCCACTGCCCGAGCTCAAACATGAAACTGGCCTCCGGCGCCTGCCCGGTCCACAGTCTTTTAAAAGCGGGTATCAATGTCGCCCTCGGAACGGATGGTGCGGCATCGAATAATGGGCTCAACCTCTTTGCAGAAGCGCGACTCGCGGCCTTGCTCGCCAAGCTCACGACGGAAGACCCGGCCGCTCTTCCCGCTGAGCAAGCGCTGTATATGGCCACATTAGGTGGCGCGCGCGCCCTTGGCTTAGATCATGAGACGGGCAGTCTTGAAACGGGCAAGTGGGCCGACTGTATTGCAATTAACTTCGACAGCGCCGCCATGCAACCCGTATATAATCCCCTCTCACAAGCGGTATATGCAGGGCACGGAGCCCATGTTGAAGCAAGCTGGATCGCTGGGCGACTGGTATTGAAAAATGGTAAACTCACGACCTTAGACGAAACCGCAGTGCTCCAACGCGCGGTGCAATGGCGCGACAAAATAGCATCGCAAGACCTCAATTAAGGAACGACAAATGAGCACGACGCTGAACGTCGACAATGAAGAGATTAGCAAGTTCGAAGCACTCGCGTCCCGCTGGTGGGATGAACACGGCGAATTCAAACCGCTGCACGAGATAAACCCCCTCCGCGCCAATTACATCGATGAACACTCTCCCGTTGCCGGCAAAGTCGTGGTCGACGTAGGCTGTGGTGGCGGCATTCTATCCGAATCCCTCGCTCTGCGTGGGGCCCGTGTAAAAGGCATAGACATGGGGGAAGCACCACTGGCTGTCGCGGAACTCCATAAACTTGAATCCGGTGTAGACGTTGAGTACGAGCGCACCACCGCTGAGGCGCTAGCCGCTCAAGAGCCCGAGCACTACGACGTCGTATGCTGCTTAGAAATGCTCGAACACGTGCCCGACCCCGCGTCGGTCATTGCTGCGTGCGCCGCCATGGCCAAACCCGGTGCCAACCTGTATTTCAGCACCATTAATCGAAACCCGAAAGCCTACGCGTTCGCCATTATTGGGGCCGAGTACGTCTTGAACCTGTTACCTAGAGGCACGCATGATTACCAGAAATTTATTCGACCCTCTGAGCTAGCAAGCTGGATCCGAGCCGCCGGATTACAACTGCAGGGTATGACGGGCCTTGTCTACAACCCCCTGACCAAGCGCTACCGATTAAACGAGAGCGATGTTTCGGTCAACTACATGGTTCGCGCAGTCAAGGCATGAAGTGCCATCCAGTGAAAGCGGTGCTGTTTGATCTCGACGGTACCTTGGTGGACACCGCGCCCGATTTTTTGTGGGCACTTAACGCCATTCAAACTGAGCGAAACTTACCCCCCCTTACTGAGCAGCAAATGCGCAGCTCCGTCTCTAACGGCTCCGCTGGGTTGGTCGAGGGCGCACTGGGCATACCGCAAGACAGCCCTGAGTTCGAACAGACTCGGCATCGTCTCCTGAACTTGTATTTTGAAATTATAGGGCGCTACGCCGCTCTGTACCCAGGGCTCGATTCCTTACTCGAGTTTTTTGCCACGAGAGGCATCGCTTGGGGCATATCCACCAACAAGCCCAGCCTCTATACCCACGCTTTGCTGGA
The DNA here is from genome assembly GCA_030427335.1 of Gammaproteobacteria bacterium. GTDB lineage: Bacteria > Pseudomonadota > Gammaproteobacteria > Pseudomonadales > Halieaceae > Aequoribacter. The sequence goes on from JAUHWV010000119.1 coordinate 6,761, forward strand.
CGCCATGAATCTGAATAACCCGCCGGCCACCGTGGTTTGCCCAGATCAGGTTACCCACCCCAAGCCGCACCCCGAGCCCCTGCTACTCAACGCGAAGCACCTCGGACTGCAACCAAAACAGATTGTATTTGTTGGCGATCACATTCGTGATATTCAGGCGGGTCGTCACGCAGGCATGCGCACAGTTGCAGCGGCTTGGGGCTACATAGATACCATTAAGGATACGCAGAGTTGGGGTGCGACCGCGATTTGCGCGCAATCTGACCAGCTAAAGAGTTTATTAGAGGACTGGATTTGAACTACTCAGAGATTGCTCCAAAAGCTGCAACGGAAGTGAATTTAACGGACAAAGT
>JAUHWV010000120.1 GCA_030427335.1 Gammaproteobacteria bacterium
CCCTCGCAGTGTTACCGCTCCCAAGCCGATCCCTTGAGATCCGATTATATTGGCGCGAAGCGGATCAACGGAGTGTGATTCGCAACGTCGTTGATCACACGAAAAATACGTTTACTTTACACTGGCCGAGTGTGGAGCGATAAATTTACCCGGGAACACCCCGTACTCTTCACTTCCCGCTCTCAGAATAGGTTGTCCACCGACCAAGACAGCGCGAAAACCAGTAGAGACTTGGTTTGGCTGCTCGTAACTCGCTCGGCCAGCCACCTTGTGAGGATCGAAAACAACAATGTCGGCATCGGCTCCAGCCTGAAGACGCCCTTTTAACTTAAATGTGGGCGCCATGAACTCCAAGCGCTTCGCAGGCTGGATCGTCATCTTCGCTATGGCATCAACCCAAGAAAGCGCTTCCTTTTCTCTCACATAGCGCTCTAGTGTGCGGCTAAATGTTCCCCTTCCGCGAGGGTGTACTTTCGCTGAATCGGATGGCTGCGGCATTGCATCGCTCGCGATGATTGCGCGTGGGTCTAGAATAGCGCGATCCACCGAATTCATATCGTTACTGAACAAAACAATGTAACCATCTGGCCGCTCGGATTGATACGAGTGAAAGGATTCAGGCGTGAGTGACTCACCTGTTTCTACCCATACGATATCCTCGTAAGACATACCGTACAAACTCTGCCAGTCCCCTTTGAAAGCCGCCGCACCAATTTGCGTACTACCGGCTACGTATGGATAGGCCTCTATCGAGATATCAACATCTGCTTTCTGAGCCTCTGTCACCCGCTCAAGAAAAACATCAATGGCGCCCAAGGCATTCGAGTTGATATGACAAAAATGTACCGCAGCACCAGTGAGTCGAGCCAACTCGATCACTTCATCCAGACCGCCGGTGTCACCGACATTCAGTCTGCGTGCATGAATGAACACCAATTGATGCAGCTCCGCTGCTGTCTCAAACACCATTTTCAGTTCCGGGTCAGATAGGCCTGCCTTCAAGTAATCTATGGGTAAACCAATTCCAATCGACTCGCCTCTCAATATCTCGGTGCGCAGAAATCGCCGCATTACCTCAATTTTTTCTGCACTCAACTTCTGTGAAAATACGGAACGAGACCCAGTCGACTCCCACTCAGGATCACGATCGAGCGCAGCTTCGAGCTTGTGGACAATAGAGGGTTGGTAGTGAGTACTTAGCATCCACTGTCGTAGCCATAGATATCCGAGCGACGCGCCGAAGTGAATTTGAGCTCCTGATTCAAACCCGTCAGCAACTCTCCTTGCCGGGTAAGCACCAGCCTCTAGTTCGAGTGCCGTTGTAACGCCATCATAAAATTGATAGCGCTGCCCCCTTGGCGTTACCGCATGACTGTGTAAATCAATAAACCCAGGGGCAACAATCATGCCCGTCGCATCGATTTCCTGCTTACCGGAAATTGGAATATCAGTAATAACCTGAATCGTCCCATGAGCGATACCAAGATTTCTCACCGCGTCAAGTCTGGTTTCAGGGTCGATAACTCGGCCATTTTTTATGACGATTTCGTAGTCAGTATCCGCATAGGAATCAACATTGAACAAAACAGCCAAGGCGAAAAAAAGAATCGTGCGCAATTAAATATCCCCCACCCTATGATTAATAATCGCCGTCACCACGAGATCACCCGTCACGTTTACCGTTGTTCTTGCCATATCGAGGATACGATCAATGCCAGCCACAATAGCCACCGCCTCTAGAGGTAAACCGACACTCGCTAAGACCGCCGAAAGCACGATCAGGCCGCCCGAAGGAATGGCAGCAGTGCCAATACTCATTAAAACTACCGTTACACCCAACGTCGCAATTTGTCCCCCAGAGAGATCGATGCCCACCCACTGAGCAACAAAAAGTGCAACGATCAGTTGATATAGCGCTGTGCCATCCATATTGATGGTTGCGCCGACCGGAAGCACAAAACGACTCACGCTTGGCCGAACACCCAGACCAAATTCGGCACACCGTATGCTCTCTGGCAATGTACCCGCGGCGGTCGTCGTAGAAAAAGCCATCAACTGTGCTGGAAAAATACCTTTCAAAAACACCCACAATCGCATTTTTGCGCCCAATCTCAGCATTAGATTCATTGTCACGAGCACGTGCAGAATACAGGCAAGGTAGACTATGCCAATCAATTGTAACAAGGGAGCCAGCACTTCAAATCCAAATTGGGCGGTGGTGCTTGCCATAAGCGCAAATACACCTATTGGCGCGCAAGCGATAACAAGCCGCGTTAATTGCTGCACCACCTCCATTGCAGACTCCATAAATTTACGGAACGGCATCCCGGCTTCGCCCGCCCGGTGTGCAGCCAAACCCAAAAGCAGCGAAAAAACAATCAAGCCTAAGATATTATTCGATGACATTGCCTCAACGATATTGGCGGGTATGAGTTGACTTAGATCTAACGCAATGTCGGCTTTTGCGTCTTCACTTAAACCCGAGCTCAATACCGGCTTTGCGGATACATCTACAAAGCTCATGACCAGCAAACCGAGGGGCACAACGGTGAGCGTGGTAAACACATACCACAAAAGCGACAAAAATCCGACTCGGCCGGCGCCACCCACAGACTGAATAGAACCTACCGCATGCGTGATAGAGACCAAGACCAAAGGCACAATCAACATCTTCAGAGCTTGCAGAAAAAGTAAACCCAGCGGCTTGAAGAATGGGGCCTGCTCTGGAAGCGCAACCCCTAAGATCGCTCCAGAGACCAGTGCGACCAAGGTGATCAACCAAAGTGGCGCACGACTCATACTCAGTTGCAGCATCTAAAACCCATATTTTTAACTCACAACCTGCCGCTCGTCTCCCTATGTTAATCGCACATAGCAGAGCGGCTCGCTTTTGTTGTTTAGAGCACTCTCAGTCGAATCATAGTGGCTCTCCAGAGCAGACACCAATGCTAATTCGGCCTCAAGTGATTCTCTCACGGCATTGAAGCCATGCTCATTTGTATCCATCAAGTAAGAAATAGGCATTGGTCAATCTGTAAATCTGACCGCTAACATTAACGATCCTAAAACCTCAGGGGAGAGACCATATGAAACGATCACTAATAACAATTGCTCTCGGCGGGCTAATGACCTCCGGCGTTTATGCTCAAGGGCCCCAACTAGAAGAAGTTGTTGTCACCGCTCAAAAACGAGCACAAAGTTTACAAGATGTGCCAATTGCAATTTCGGCGTTCGGTTCTGATGATCTCGAACGTATTAATACGGCGACACTTGCCGACCTGCAATATTCAACACCCAATTTAACGGTGAGTCCAAATGGGCGCTCGAACTCCAGCATTGGTATTCGAGGTGTCTCTGATTTTTCGCGCAACCCGGGGTACGACAATCGAGTTGGGGTATATGTAGACGGCCTTTTTGTTGGACGCTCAGCCGCAGCCAATCAGGCAACTTTGGATCTGGAGCGAATAGAGGTACTCAGGGGCCCACAAGGCACACTGTTCGGTAAGAACACGGTTGCGGGCGCGATTGCTCTATCCACCAAGGCTCCAACCAATGAGTTCTATGGATTTGTGAAGGCCGAGATCGGAAACTACAGCCGACAATCTATCACGGCGATGGTCAATGCCCCCTTAAGTGACACTCTCTTTGCCAAAGTAATGATCAACGATACGCAACGAGACGGCCATGTTAAGAATCTTTTTACGGGTGAGGATTTGAACGGCTTAGATGACCAATCAATTCGCCTACAGCTTCGATACGAAAACGAAAGAACAAGCGCCACACTATCGATAGATCAAGATGAACGTAAGGCGCCTTTTCATGGGCGTGAGGCCTTAATAGATGCTCCCGCGTATGCCCCAGCGCCGTATCAGGTGCGTTTTGACGAACCGCAAAGACAAGATATTGAATTAGAAGGCTTGGGCCTCGTGATTGACCACGAGTTGAGCAACGGAATGTCGTTCTCATCACTCACAGGATACCGAAAAACCGATTTCAAAAATAACGCCGAAGAAGATTACACAGACTCTCAGGTGATCACTAGCGCTTACAGCCGCGTCACTAGCTCGTTAGGCGAGGTCAGCGAACATACCTCTCAAGAATTTCGCTGGGTGTCGCCGGCCAGCGAAGAAATTGACTACACTTTTGGGCTTTACTATTTCGACCAAACGAATGAATCGAACTCCAGCGCGGCGTTGCTCGGCGGCGTCGCATCGGTGCAGGTACCAGCAAAAGTGGGTGTGACCTCCTATGCTGCCTACATACACGGCAATATCAGTATTTCCGAGAAACTTCAGTTCACGGGTGGCGTTCGCTACACCTATGAAGAGAAAGATGTCCAATTTGATATAAGCGATACCACACGGCTGTACCTCAACGCCTCTTATACGGACAACTTTAGCACGGACGATATCTCACCCAAGCTTGGTCTAAATTACTTCATGAGTGACGATACCATGCTGTATGTAAGCTACGGCCGCGGCTTTAAGAGTGGCGGCTGGAATGTCGATTTTGTTAGCACGCTGGAGCAATTGGCCTTCGACGACGAGTCAGTTAACAGTGCAGAGATTGGTATCAAGACGACACTTTGGGATGGCCGCGCGCGCATCAACCTCGCCTACTACGATGCTCAATACGACGATTTCCAGGTCAGACAATTTGTAGAAACGGCAGCGGGTGGAACGGTAGCGACCATTACCAATGCAGGTGAAGTCACCGCGAGCGGCATCGAGGCGGATATCGAAATTTTACTAACCGACAACGTCAGCCTATGGGCGACCTACGGTAACACCGACAGTACTTTCGATCAGTTTAAAAATGGCGGTGGCGCCGGTATCGATTTCGACGGCAATACGCTCCCAGATGCACCGGAAACTACCTACAGCCTTGCGCTTGAAGCGCGGTTCCCAGTAGCGTCAGGCGAGGTTGTTGCTCAACTGGACTACAACTATCGTGACGATTTTTACACCAACCCAAACAACGCCGCAATAAATACGGTCGATTCGTATGATCTAACTAATGCTCGGATCGGTTATGAACCCGCCTCAGGCGACTGGTCAGTCCACGCGTGGGTCAAGAACTTGAATGATAACGACGATATCATTTACGCAAGCCGGTCGTTCCTAGGGATTCCACACGGCACCTACATGGAACCTCGGATGACGGGGTTAACCGTCAAGTACAACTTGGGTGCGCAGTAACTCGAGCATTTTGAGCGGCTTAAAAAGGGGGCTCGGGGCCCCTTTTTTATGACCGGGAACTGGGCATCCATTTTCGCACCTAACGCTCCAAATTACGCTAACGTTTTTACTCCCAGGTCGTATACTAACGACAAAGTAATTGTCATCAATATCCGTCGGAGTCGGAGTCCGATTCTCAGTGCCAGTCTCGGGCTTATTCTCAATCTTAGGTGCGGTTATTACGGCCGCGAGGTCGGAGTGCACTCCGGCCCAAAGTTTCGCGAAGGCCGGGTAGTCCCCCGACTCGAACAACGCCTAAAAACAAAAAAGCCGTAACGTCTCCGTCACGGCTGTTCGATGTTTGGTGCCGAAGGGAGGGGGATTCGCACCGCGAATCACGCCTGAGCCCGAGCGCGATACCGCGCGCGAGGAATAAGCGAAGGCCGGATTAGTCCCCCGACTCAAACAAAGCCCAGAAACAAAAAAGCCGCAACGTCTCCGTCACGGCTGTTCGATGTTTGGTGCCGAAGGGGGGACTTGAACCCCCACGAGCTATGCTCACCACCCCCTCAAGATGGCGTGTCTACCAATTCCACCACTTCGGCTAAAAAGTGTTTAACTTACCTCTGACCGCCTTCGGCCTCAGGCACTGAAGGCAAATCACCTGTTGTCATGGCCTCTGGCTCATCCTCAACAACCGGCAAGTCGGATGCGGATTCTACCTGAGTTTCTACAGGAATTTCGAGTCCTAAATCATCAACAGGCGCAGTTTTTTGATCGGCAATCACAGCAAGACCAAAACTCGTCGCAAAAAAAGCGGCTACCAACCACGACGTGCTACGAGTCAGGGCATTTCCGCTACCTGAGCTACCAAACAAGGTCTGAGAAGCACCAGCGCCAAACGATGCGCCCATGTCAGCACCTTTACCTTGCTGAATCATGATTAAACCGATGATCGCTAAAGCAACCAATAGGTGAACCACCAAAATAATCTGTTCCATAATCTCTCGCCTATGCGGCCTTGGCCGAACGCGCGGCCTCTATAATCGCTAAAAACGCTTCAGAATCGAGCGAGGCACCCCCGACTAGGGCTCCATCGACATCGTCTAAAGCGAACAATCCATTCGCATTTTCGGGCTTAACACTTCCGCCGTATAGGATTGGTGTTTCGCCGCCTGAAATACCCAAGTTGGACAACACGCTTCGAATCATCGCATGCATAGCCTGCACTTGATGCGGCTCTGCAACAACACCCGTACCTATCGCCCATACCGGCTCATAAGCGATCACAAGGGGCCAGTTAGCTTCTGCTCCGGCAAGCGCAACCTCTAGCTGCGATCGCACGACCCGTTCTTCGTTACCTTGCTCGCGCTGCTCGAAGGTCTCGCCGACGCACAATATTGGCGTCAAGCCTTTCTCTATTGCGCACCGTAGCTGCTGCGAGACAATACCATCAGACTCACCGCGCTCCGCGCGACGCTCCGAATGGCCTACGATCGCCCATCGAATACCCAAATCAGCGAGCATCGCCGCACTCACGTCGCCTGTGTGCGGGACATCGACATCTGCGCTCACGGTTTGAGCGCCAACTCGATCACAACCCACCTGCTCAAGCACCTGCGTTATGTACGGAAAAGGAGGGCAGACGCCCCAATCAACCATCTCGTCTGAGTCTTGAGCGACAATGCCAGCGACTAGATTTTTGGCTTTCTCTCGAGAGCCCCACATTTTCCAGTTACCAACAATGAGCGGTTTACGCATAAGGTCACCTTTAAAGCGCGCGCAAGTCTATCGAAAGCGCACCTGTGTTACAAGTCAATCTGCCAGAGCCTGCTCAACTTTTGTCGCAAGACCCGAGCAGAGTTCTCGTACTTTTTGCGCATTACTGCCCTCAACCATCACGC
>JAUHWV010000121.1 GCA_030427335.1 Gammaproteobacteria bacterium
CCACGTCAAATCATTGTGGCCGTCTCGCGCTGACGCTTGTGCCATCGCGAGTAGATACGAAAGCCATTCCGATACAAACTGGGTTTGGCTCAGTTTTTCGTTTTTTTGATGCATGCTTGGATTCGGGTATCGGTAAGTACCCTTAATAAAGCGAGACCGTTGAAAAGCGAGAATATCAAGCATACGCGCATCATGATAGGCCCGTAATTCCAGTTCAAGATGCTTTATAAACGGGGAATTTGACACCTGCACTACTTTAAACGTCGTTGTGTAGCGTGCGCGCTCTTTGACCGTGAAAACAATTCGGCTATCGCCCACCGTCAAAACCCGTTCATTGGTATTTTGATAATCCCGAAAGACGCGCAAAAATTTAAGGTAATTGGATTCACACAAGGCGTGCAGAGACGACAAGCTGAGCTTATAAGGCTTCTCTTTTAACCTCGAGTCGACACGAACCACAATTATATCCAACGCTTTAAGCGACTTTTAATAATTCGATACTATTATAAAAAATAGCGCCTCGCACCTTACAATAGTCAACTTGATCACCCTATTTGCGGTGATATGAATCAAAACTACGCTTATTCGCGTATCAAGCCTACGATCAAAGCATGCGTGAATTCGCTTGCACTGGTAAACTTACCTTTTTCGGCACGGTATTTTCAGATGACACACCGCTTTATAACATCTTTGATAGTAGCCTTGGCGCTGACCGGCAGCTTAGCCCAGGCCCAATCACTCCAAGAGATTTACGAACTGGCATTGGAGAATGACGCCGAACTCAAGGCGTATCAGGCTCAGTTTAAAGCAGATCAAGAGCAGGAAATCCTTGCTCGTTCCGCTCTTCTGCCGCAAGTCAGTGCGTCTTATGACTACAGCGAAACAGAAACATCGACCGTTGCCGATAGCCTAGTAGGGCTCGACGCAACAAGCGGTGCCGGCATCATTCGCGAGATCGAAAGCTTCTCGGATACCACGTCAAAAGGCTATACCGTGTCACTGAGTCAAGCCCTTTTCGATCTGCCCGCTTGGTTCAGCTTTCAGGCTAGCAAGTCCTTAACAGCGCAAGCTGAAGCCACATTTGCATCACAGCAACAAGCCTTGATCGTGCGCGTTGCACAGGCCTATTTCGGCGTTCTGCGAGCACAAGACAATTTGGCCGCGTCGAAAGCACAAGAGCGCGCACTTGAGCGTCAGCTTGAGCAAACCCAACAACGATTCGAAGTTGGCTTGATCGCCTTGACCGATGTGCACGAAGCACAGGCCGCCTTTGATTTAGCGCAAGTCGCGCGCATTATCGACGAAAATAACTTGGCCGTTGCACTTGAGGGTCTGAGTGTTCTCACCGCCGTCGAGCACGAACGCCTCTACACCTTGGGCGAAACCTTCCCCATCGCGCCACCTAGCCCAGCCGATCGCAGCGCTTGGGTCGACTTTGCACTGGAAAACAATTTACAGCTGAAAGCCTCTCGCCTCGGTGAAACGGTAGCGCAGCAAAACGCGAAGTCGAAGCGGCTTGAGCATGCGCCGACCATCACGGGGTCATTTTCAACGTCTGACTTCGATACAGACGGCACGAGCCGCCAAGACTCCGTTTTCAACGTGCCGCCACGCAGTGAGCGTGAGCAAGACATTATCCGGCTTCGTTTACAAATGCCGCTGTTCGCGGGCGGTGCAATCAGTGCGAACCGCCGTCGTGCAGCCGAGCAGTTCAACGCCGCTCGCGAATCGCGTATCGCGCTCCAGCGCAATACCATCGCGCAAACACGTTCACTGCACATGACCGTCGTGAGCGATGTATCACGCGTACAGGCTCGAGCTCAGGCTATCGTGTCGTCACAGAGCGCATTGGATGCCACGCAAGCGGGTTATGAAGTCGGCACCCGTAACGTGGTTGATGTGCTGAATGCCCAAAATGCGCTCTACGCAGCGAAACGAGACTACGCAAACTCCCGCTACGATTACGTTATCAATCAGCTAAGACTCAAACAGCAAGCGGGCTTGCTCAGCCCTAAAGATATACTGGATCTTGATCGATACCTTGATGCTCCCGGTGCGGTAACGCAGTCAGCGCAATAGGAACTCAAGATCTTTGAAAAGGCGCTCCAGAGCGCCTTTTTCTTTTTGTACAGCAGACGCTCCACGCTGCCCCATAGCGACACGGGTCGCGTCATCAGCCAGCAAGTGATCAATAACTTCAACCAACTCGGCACCATCCTGTGCCACCAACATCGCGTGCTCGCGCAATAAAAGTCGACTCACGTAGCTGAAATTAAATAGGTGTGGGCCCGTAACAACGGGCACTGACCACTGCGCCACTTCAAGCATATTGTGACCGCCTACTGGCATGAAAGAGCCGCCCATGATGGCAATATCTGATGCACCCAGTAAGGTGACTAATTCGCCCATCGTATCCGCCAGTATCACTTGGGTATTCGGCTCGATATCCTGCTTCTCGGAGCGCCTACTTGGCTTGAGGCCCGACTTAAGTAAGAGACCGTAAACGTGATCAAAACGATCCGGATGGCGCGGCGCCAAACACAAGGTCAAATTTGGATGGCGGATTTGCAGCGTTTTATAGGCTTCTATAATCAGAACTTCTTCGCCTTCATGAGTGCTCGCGGCGACAAGAATCGGTTTATCACCTGCACCCCACTGTTCTCGCAGAGCGGCTGCTTGGCTGACCTGCTGTTCAGATAGAGACTGATCAAATTTCAAGTTGCCCGTCACACTGAGCTTGTTGGTATCAAACCCCAAGGCGGCAAATCGCTTCGCATCAGCCGAGGTTTGAGCACAGATTCGAGTCAATGCATCAAACATGGGTAACAGCGGCTTCGAAATTCGCGCGTAGCGCCGAGCAGATCGCGCCGATAAACGCGCATTAACCAACATCACCGGTGTATTACGCAGGTGAGCTTGGCGCAGTAAATTAGGCCACAACTCCGTTTCAACCAAGAGTAAGGCTTCGGGTCTAAACCGTTTAAAGAGTCGACTCAGCGCCCAGGGGATATCCCATGGTAGGTAAGTATGAAGAACACGATTACCAAATTCCTGCGTTAACCGCTCTGACCCCGTTGGTGTTGTGGTGGTAACTAAGACAACCCTGTCCGGGTAATCGACTTGCAATCGTCGAATGATCTTTGCGGCGACGACCACTTCTCCAACAGAGACTGCATGAATCCATATCACCCTCTGTTCGGGCGTCACACTCGGCAAAGAAAAGCCCAATCGCTCAGCCCAGCGCTCTCGGTAATCGGGCAGGTGTCGTCCACGCCACCACAACCTCGCCATCAAAAATGGCACCGAAACCGTCATCAAGAAACTGTAAATTAGACGCATGCGGGGGCTTCGTTATGATTCAGGGGCGAGGATAGCCCTACGACCAGACAAAGCCAAGTCGAAATCGACATGCCCGTGATATAGTTGTCGTTCAATCCTCCGGAGATCAACGTGATACTGCCCTCTAAACTCAACCAGCTCGCCATGACGACGCCAGGTTTTCTGAGCCAAGCCGAAGGCGAAGCTCTCGCAACGGTCCTTGATTCCTTACCCGGCCGAGAGAGTGTTGTTGAAATCGGTAGCTACTGCGGGAAATCGACTCTCTACTTGGGGCACGCTGCTAAACTAACAGGGCGTATCGTGTATGCAATCGATCACCATCAAGGGTCAGTCGAACATCAGCCGGGCGAGTTTTTTTATGACGCCAAACTCACCGATGCAGAAGGTAAAACCGATACCCTGCTCCACTTTCGCCACACGATGCGCCAAGCCAAACTCGATGACTGTGTTTTCCCTTTAGTAGGCCCAGCCAACGTCATTGGCTTACATTGGCAACAGCCTCTTGGGCTGCTGTTTATTGATGGAGGACACAGCATGGATGATGCAGTGAGTGACTACCGCCTCTGGTCTAGGCATGTGGTACTCAATGGCATAATGGCCGTGCATGATCACTATCCCACCCCGAGCTCTGGGGGCCAAGCACCCAAAGCCATTATTGATGCGGCCTTGGCTTCGGGGTTGTGGCATCGCGAAGCACAGGTAGACAGTTTAGCCGTACTCAGGCGGCTGGTTTAAAACAGGAGCAAAATGCCACTGGGATCTTTTCGATGGTATGCAGGCCTTCAAAAAACTAAATTCAGGCTCTCGCGCGATTCAAAGAGGCAACAGAATCGGGGTCCAGTAATTTAACCGAAGTAAATAGTTGTGAGGCTGCCGTGTGCTGAGTGAGCGCGTCTGCAGCGAGCATCACTGCCGCAGCTGTCCAGGTCGGCCGTTCATCGGGCCACAAAACCTGCTCAGCAAACTGATAGCCCGTCCAGTAAGAACCGTCTTCGTGGCGCCATTGCGCCACCCAGGAATACACTTCTCTGGCCTTCGCGGTGTCACCAGCGGCCAGCAAGGCCATCACAAGCTCGCACGTTTCGGCGATGGTGGCCCAAGGCTCATCTGAAACGCAGCGACACCCGAGCTCCGGCTCAACGAATTCCGACCAGCGACTCAGTAAACGCTCTTGTGCGGCCTTTCCCTGAAATACCCCTGTTAAAACCGGATAAAACCAGTCCATTGAATACCGGGCTTTGCTCTCCCATGTTCGGTCGTAGCGCTCGGGCAGGGACCGCAATGACTCCCCCAAGCTTACTCTCGCTGATAAGTAAGGCTTATCGTAGCCCAGGGTTAGAGCAATGTTATGGGCACATTCCAAGCTTTTATAGATAGAGGAACAGCCGGTGACGAGCGCGTCTGTGGGGATCTCTTCGTCATCGTCAATCGCCCAATTAATATCACCGAAAGGGCTTTGCTGAGAAAGCACAAACTCCATTGCTCGCTCTACGCAAGGCCAGAAAGTTTCAAGGAAATCACGATCCTGAGTACACAAGTAGTGATGCCAAACACCGGTTGCAATATAGGCGCAGAAGTTGGTTTCTTTGCGAGTCACGCCGGCTTTGACACCATTTTCATAGCGAGCCCACCAACTGCCATCAGGCTCTTGCATTTGCGCCAACCAACCGTAAGCTCGCTCCGCTTCAGGATATTTGCCACCGATGGTAAGTGCCATTGCGGCCTCAACATGATCCCAAGGGTCCGTATGCCCCCCATCAAACCAGGGTATTTCACCGGAAGCACGCTGCAAGCTAAGAACGTAATCCGTGGTCTCGGCAAACAGTTCTTGCGGATACAGCCCGGGACTCAGATACAAACCTGTCATTTGGCTTTTTCCTGTTTGCGATAGTAGAGCACGACGCTTTTACCCATCCAAGGATTACACAATCGATCAATAGTGCGGGTTAACCACGGACTTTTCATCAAATCCCAAACCAGCAGTCGATGATACGTCTTAACCCACCACGACTCGGGATTGCGCCAAAACAAACACCGTAACCACCAGTAAGGCACGTGTAAAGCATGCGCACCGTGTTTGTGATAAAACACCAAAGGAAACGCCTCTAACATCGCTTTGAGTTTTTCTATACGAAAGATGCGTAAATGCCCGCCTAGCTGAAGATGGTAGTCGCTCGAGAGCCACCAACATATGCGCTCCGGCCAACGCCTCGGAACCGAGACAACGAGATGGCCGCCCGGCCGCAGTACGCGATTGATCTCATTTAATATCCTCGACAGCTGGGGTATGTGTTCCAAGACTTCACTGCAAATAACCGCGTCAAAAGCGGCATCGGGAAATGGAAGCGCATAGCCACTGGCTTGCGCCAGGGCCGGACGCCGAGGCTCATTGACACTCAGCGCCCAGTCGTCAGTCTTTTTTGCACCACTGAGTAAATCTTCACGGGAAAGATCGACGCCGATTGCGGTAACGTCGGCAGCTAAGAGTGCGCCTATTAAGTGACGGCCTTCGCCACAGCCCAGATCGAGCACACGATCGCCATCACGCAAGTGAAAATAATTAAAATCAACGGTCTGCATTAGCTACTACTCGCTCGTACTCAGCTACGGTGCGCTGGGCACACGCTTTCCATGAAAATACGTTTTGTATCCGTTCACGGCCCCTATTTTCAAACACACCCCGCGATTCTGAACTGTCCAATAAGGCTCCAACGGCCGAGGCCAGAGCCTCTGCATCACCCCTTGGCACAACCACGCCAGCGTCGCCGACAACCTCAGGCAGGGCACCACCGTCACTGGCGACCACTGCCGTACCGCAAGCCATCGCTTCAGCCACCGGCAAACCGAAACCCTCATACAGTGAGGCCGCCATAAATACGGTCGCCTCGTTATAGTACGCGACCAATTCAGCTTGGTTCACTCGACTGACTTGATCGATATAGGGCCCTAGACCGAGCTCATCAAGAACCTTTTGTGCGGGGCCCTCTTCTCGCAGCCGACCTACCAGACGCAAACGCAAATCGGGAAAGCGCTGCCGCAGTAACGCGAACGCCCGCAGAGCATAAACCACGCCTTTTAGAGCCGTATCACTGGAAGCCGTGATCATAACCCGATTAGGGTCTTTAACCTGGCCCGGTAAGGGCCTAAACATCTCAGTATCTGTACCAATACCTGTAACGACCATACGAGCCGCGTTAACGCCGAACTCTTTTTGAATATCAAGCGCAGCTGATTCAGACACCGCGAAAATCCGCTGGATCTGCTGCGCCACAGGAATTTGCATACGCAAAAACGAATGCCAGCGACGAATCAACAAACGCCGCCACCACACCGGCTCGGCCTCTAACGCCAAACGCAGATCACTGCTTATTGGGTGATGAATAGTCGCAACCACGGGGTAGCCAAGAGATTCCAGGGCTAAGACGCCCGAAGCGAGGGTTTGATTGTCATGCACAATGTCGTAATCAGGGCGGACACGCTTGAAATAGCGCCAGACTCGGCGACCAAAGGTGTAGGGCTCAGCAAACCCCCCCGTTAACTTGCTTAACCATTCAATTACGTTACTCAGAGAAGTCAGGTGATGTAAGCGTAAGGACCGCAGGCCGTGCTCGTACAAATCCAAACTGGGCAACCTAATTAAGGTCACTCGAGGATCAAGCTGTGGGTAGGGTGGCCCCGATATCACATCAACTTCGACGCCTTCATTTACCAAAGCAGCGGATAAGGCGCTGACATAAATG
>JAUHWV010000122.1 GCA_030427335.1 Gammaproteobacteria bacterium
CTCAGGTTGCCGGGCATTGTCTTGAGCAGGGCGTCATGATTGGGCGTACTAATCGAAGCTTCAATGATTTCAACAATACGCTGTGCTTGAGCCCAGCACTGATCACAACCAAAACAGAATTAGATGAGATTGTAACCGCTATCGATAAAGCACTAACCCACGTATTCGGTACTCAGCGAGCCGCTTCGTGAGTGCCCTAAAAACGCTCGCGCGCCTGTACCCCGGCGTTGCGGGTGTCGTTTTGATTGCCATAGCAAGCCAGTTTCTGTCCACCAACTACGGCGCCCCCGTTCTGGTTTTCGCCTTACTTCTGGGTATGGCAATGAACTTTTTATACAAACAGGACGGGGCGAAAGCCGGGGTCGATTTCTGCGCAACGCAGGTACTGCGCGCCGGAGTCGCTCTACTCGGGGCGGGTATCGCATTCAGCGACATTGCCAAAATAGGTTTTAGCGGTGTGGCGGTATTAATAGCCGGAATGGCACTGATTATTGTGAGCGGCCCCTGGCTTGCACAAGCACTGGGGCTGAAACGTGACTTGGGCTTGCTATCGGGCGGTGCCGTCGCGATTTGCGGTGTCTCAGCTGCAATGACACTCTCCTCAGTAATGCCTAAAAGTGAAGAACAATCCCGCTTTACGCTACTTACCGTAATCATGGTTACGACGATCGGCGCGATCGCCATGGTAGTTTACCCTATCGTCGTTCAAGCACTTGGCTTGTCAGACCATCAAGCAGGCTACTTTTTGGGCGGAGCGATACACGATGTCTCGCACGTCGCAGGCGCAGGCTTTGCACTATCCGAGTCGATTGGCGTAGAAGCCATGACCGTCAAGATGGTTCGAGTGGCGCTGCTCATACCCATAGCGTGGTGCTTCCTGTTCGCCTACCGAAGCCAAACCCGTCCGGAGGGAAGCGTGAGCTTGCGCCCACCCACCTTCCTGCTGTTCTTCATTGCGCTGGCCATAATTAATAGTCTTGGGCTGATACCCGAACAGGTATCCAACCAGCTCACCCAGCTATCGAAGCTCGGCTTTATGCTCGCGATTGTGGCTTTGGGAATGAAAACGGAACTGAGCGGTCTTGTCAGCCACGGCTGGAAGCCCGTGGTCTTGGTCCTGATTCAAAGTGTGCTATTAGGCGTAACAGTGTTACTCTGGGCCATCATGAATATGTAACACACAACAAGAAGAGGACACAGCTGCTATGTTGCCAAAGGCCAATTCCAGACAAACCTATCCGGCTCTACTCCTGACGCTGCTCCTCTTCCCGACACTCGCCCAAGCAAGTATTGACCAAGCGATCAACGAAGCCGTGGCACCCGCGACAGCCTTCATATCGTCCATTATTTTTTACGCGGTAGAGATTAACGGGGCGAAGGTACCGCTGGTGGTCGCATGGCTGGTCGCAGCGGCGATCTTCTTCACTGTTTACTTTCGTTTTTTGAACATTCGCGGCTTCATGCACGCCATTGATATTGTGAGAGGAAGAGATCACAACCCCAAAGCGCCGGGCGAGGTAACCCACTTTCAGGCCTTAACGACGGCCGTTTCGGGCACGGTCGGTATCGGAAACATCGGCGGCGTGGCCGTTGCCATCAGTTTGGGCGGACCCGGCGCCACGTTTTGGCTGATTGTCGCGGGCTTACTCGGCATGTCGACCAAGTTTATTGAGTGTACACTCGGTACGATTTACCGCCGCCATAACCCGGATGGGTCGGTTTCCGGTGGACCAATGTACTATTTACAGCATGGTTTCGCTGAAAAAGGAATGCCCGGAATCGGTCGATTCTTGGGTCGCTTTTATGCCCTAGGCATCGTTCTGGGCTGCCTTGGGATCGGCAACATGTTCCAAGCCAACCAAGCGTATTTGCAGTTCGTGACCGTAACGGGCGGTCAAGAGAGCTTTTTTGCAGGCAAAGGCTGGCTCGTGGGCCTTGTGATGGCAGTTATTGTCGCGCTCGTGATCATCGGTGGCATCAAAAGCATCGCCAAAGTCACCAGCAAACTCGTTCCCTTTATGGCGCTACTGTATTGCCTGAGCGCCTTGGTCATTATCCTGATGAACGCAGAAGCGATTCCTTTCGCCGTCAACGCAATTGTACAAGGCGCATTTAGCCCCGAGGGCGTTGCCGGCGGCGCCATTGGCGTAATCGTGATTGGTGTCCAGCGTGCGGTGTTCTCGAATGAGGCCGGCATCGGCTCGGCGCCCATTGCTCACTCTGCGGTACAAACGAAGGAGCCTATCACTCAGGGCTATGTATCCCTGCTGGAGCCATTCATCGACACGGTCGTAATATGCACGCTTACCGCGCTCGTCATTGTCACGACCTTTTACTACGACCCTTCATTCAATGCCGGACTCGATGGTATTGGAATGACCTCGGCCGCCTTTGAGCGAAATATCGGCTGGTCACCTTTACTGATTGCGATAGCGGGCATGTTGTTCGCCTTCTCTACCATGATTGCCTGGGCCTACTACGGTTTGAAAGGCTTTACCTACCTGGTAGGCGAACACGCCTGGGCCTCGAACCTGTTTAAACTCGTATTTTGCACCTTTATTGTCATCGGCTGCAGTATTCCGCTAACCGCCGTTCTGGACTTTTCAGATGCGCTGGTGTTTCTAATCTGTGTGCCCAATATTATTGGCCTGTACTTGTTGGCGCCCGTTGTGAAACAGGCATTGGCAGCCTATGACGAAAAAGTGAGAGGGCTGTAGAATAGGGTTTCCGACTCTTGGTGATTAACCCTTGGCAATCGACCTTCTACTTCAACTCGACGCGTCTGCGCGTGAGAGCTTACAAACCCAGATTGTGGCGCAACTCTCACTCGCTATCGCGCGTGGCAATGTGCCGCTCAATGAGCCCCTGCCCTCGTCTCGCCACCTAGCGGCGCAACTCGGCGTGGGGCGCAACACAGTCATGCTTGCCTATCAGCGCCTACTAGACGACGAACTTATTATCACCCACCCGCGCCGCGGCTATTTTGTTAACCCCAATCTTGAGCGCACACGAATTCAGACAAGATCTGAGGCCCTGCCAGAAAACACTCAGGGCATCAATTGGTCAGAAAAGTTCAGCCAAAGAGCAAGCGATTGGCGCAGCATCTCGAAGCCAAAAGACTGGCAGCAAGCGCCGTACCCCTTTATCTACGGACAGATGGGCGCTGATTTATTCCCCCTGCAGTATTGGCGGGAATGTGCACGCGACGCGGTCTCGGTTCGAGCAATAAAAACCTGGTCGGTCGATCGTGTCGATCATGATGATCCGCTCTTGCTCGAACAAATCCGAACCCGCTTACTGCCCAAGCGCGGCATACTGGCATCGAACGAATCGATTTTGATTACCGTGGGCGCGCAACACGCTCTTTACATGATCGGCGAGCTTTTGTGGCGCCGCCAAGACACTGTGGTGGGCCTAGAGGACCCGGGCTACGCCGACGTCCGTCAGCTGGCGGAATTCATGGGTGCGCAGACCAAGCCGCTTGCCGTTGATGATTATGGCCTCTTGGTTGATGACCAACTCTGCGCATGCTCCAGCGTTTACGTGACCCCGAGCCATCAGTCGCCAACGACCGTGACGCTCCCGCATGATCGGCGTCAAAGCCTACTCAAGAGGGCCGAACGAGATGATTTTTTGATCATAGAGGATGACTACGAGAGCGAGTTTAATTTTCAAACTCGGCCGGAGCCCGCACTCAAGAGCATGGATCCATCGGGTCGCGTCATCTACATCGGCAGCCTATCTAAAACCGTCTCTCCCGGATTACGAATGGGGTATATCGTTGCCGAACCCGCTGTCATCGAGGAGCTACGGGCCTTGCGCCGACTCATGCTCCGACATCCTGCCGCAAACAATCAGCTATCGATGGCGCTGTTTTTATCGCGGGGCTACCACGATGCGCTCTTGAGCAAGCTCTTCAAGATATACCAGCGACGCCGAGGTATCTTAATCAATGCCTTGCGCACGCACTTACCTGACTTCCAGATACAGCCCTCGCTGGGTGGCAGCGCAGTGTGGGTCAAAGCACCGGAATGGCTCGATACGCGGCAACTGGCTCTCGCCGCACACCAACAGGGCATTATCATTGAACCCGGCGAACATCACTTTGCCGCAGAAACGAAGCCCAAACATTTTATGCGCTTAGGCTTTTCCGCCATCGGCGAAGGCTCTATCGAGACAGGTATAGCACTACTCGCCCAGGTTTACGCCAACATTAGCGAACTGGCGTAGCCTAAAATTAAGATCTGGTTCTATCAATTACACCCTACAAGCCTTAGGATTTGCGCCTCATTAAACAGATAAGGTGATCGAACTATGCCTCGTATGACCCCCAGTGAAGCCTTCGTCGAAACGCTCGTAGCGCAAGGCGTTCGCAAAATCTTCGGTATCATGGGCTCCGCATTCATGGATGCCATGGACATTTTCGCCCCCGCTGGAATCGAACTGATTCCGGTTGTGCACGAGCAGGGTGCGGCACACATGGCCGATGGCTACGCTCGCGCGAGTGGACGTCACGGTGTGGTGATCGGACAAAACGGACCCGGTATTTCTAACTGCGTAACGGGTATCGCGGCAGCCTACTGGGCGCACTCGCCGGTCGTGATGATCACGCCAGAAGCCGGCACAATGTCAATGGGCCTCGGCGGTTTCCAAGAGTGTCACCAGCTGCCCATGTTCCAAGAATTCACCAAGTACCAGGGCCACGTGAACAACCCAAATCGCATGGCTGAATTCACATCACGCTGTTTTGACCGCGCGCTGACTGAAATCGGCCCAACCCAGCTTAACATTCCCCGTGATTACTTCTATGGCGACATCAACGTCGAAATCCCTGAACCGATACGTATTGATCGCGGCCCCGGCGGCGAACAAAGCTTAAATGAAGCTGCTGAACTGCTAAAAACCGCCCAGTTCCCCGTTATTGTATCGGGTGGCGGCGTGATCATGGCCGATGGCGTTGAAGAAGTTAAGACCATTGCCGAGCTCCTGGGCGCCCCTGTTGTAAACAGTTACCAGCACAACGATTCGTTCCCTGCGAGCCACCCCCTATGGTGCGGCCCCTTGGGCTACCAGGGCTCAAAAGCCGGCATGAAACTCATCTCTAAAGCCGATGTCGTGCTCGTTATCGGTTCGCGGCTTGGCCCCTTCGGAACCTTGCCGCAGCACGGTCTGGATTACTGGCCCAAAGAAGCCAAGATTATTCAAATCGACGCTGATCATAAGATGCTGGGGCTGGTTAAGAAAATTTCTGTCGGCATTTGTGGCGACGCCAAAGCGGCCTCTATCGCACTGACTGAACGTCTGCGCGGCCAAGAGTTGGCCTGTTTGGCAACCAAAGAGACGCGCGCTGCAGAGATCGCAGCGGAAAAAGCGACTTGGGAGAAAGAGCTAGATGAGTGGACACACGAACGCGACCCCTACAGCCTAGATGTCATCGCCGAAGCTGAAGCAGAGGAAGGCAATTGGTTGCACCCGCGTCAGGTATTGCGCGAGCTAGAGAAAGCCATGCCGGCGGATGTTATGGTATCCACCGATATCGGTAACATTAACTCAGTTGCCCACAGTTACCTACGTTTTGAACGACCACGTAGCTTTTTTGCACCCATGAGCTTCGGCAACTGCGGTTACGCACTACCGACCATTATTGGTGCTAAAGCCGCCGCACCGGATCGCCCAGCCGTGGCGTATGCGGGTGACGGAGCGTGGGGTATGAGCATGTCCGAAATCATGACGGCGGTTCGCCATGATATCCCGGTGACCGCCGTGGTATTCCACAACCGAGACTGGGGTGCCGAGAAGAAAAACCAGGTGGAATTCTATAACCGTCGGTTTGTCGCAGCAGAGCTCGAAAGTGAATCGTGGGCCGGTATTGCTCAAGCGATGGGCGCAGAAGGCGAGAAAGTGGACTCACTGGATCAGGTAGGACCTGCGCTTAAACGTGCGATCGATCGACAGATGAACGAGGGCAAAACCACGGTTATCGAAATTATGTGTACGCGCGAGTTGGGCGACCCCTTCCGCCGTGATGCACTTTCAAAGCCAGTGCGCTACCTAGAAAAATACAAAGACTACGTGTAAGTCTACCGAGCCCCGCCCAAGCGGGGCTTCTTTTCTGGCAAACAATCACCTTACAGATCCACTCAACTGAAAGGCTAACTTGTGTCTGAATCCGAAGAAAAAATCCGCGTATATCGAGGCCTAAAAGGCGTTTATTTCGATCGTTCACCAACCACTCACATCGATGGCCGCAAGGGTGAATTACGCTACTGGGGCTATTCAATCCATGATCTAGCGACGCATTCGACCTTTGAAGAAACCGCTTACCTACTGCTCCATGGTGAATTGCCTACAGCAGCACAGCTCAGCGAATTTGACGCGAGCTTAAAATCGGCACGCCAGCTGCCAGAGCCAATTATTGCTTTGATCAAACTCACTCTGAATGGCCACCCTATGGATGTGCTGCGCACAGCGGTATCGGCCTTGGCGGCTTTCGACCCAGACACCAACGACAACAGTTCCGCTGCGGTCATGCGCAAAACCATCCGTCTGACCTCGCAAGTTCCTATGATTGTGGCCGCTCATCAGCGCCTGCGTCAGGGCCTTGAGGTACTGGAACCTAAGCCTGAGTTATCTCACGCCGCGCACTTCTTGTTTTTAATCAGCGGTGAAGTACCAAGCGATGATGCCGCTAGGCTCATGGATCTCGACCTTATTCTGCACGCGGAACACGGTTCAAACGCCTCATCGTTTACGGCACGAGTCGTAACCGGTACCGACGCAAATTTACATGCATCGATCACCGCAGCGATTGCCGCTCTCTCGGGCCCAGCCCACGGTGGAGCAGCCGAAGATGTCATGCACATGGCACGTGAAATTGGCGATCCCGCGAATGCGGCCGACTACGTCAAGCGCAAACGAGCCAACAAAGAAGCCATCATGGGCTTTGGTCACCGAGTCTATCGCGCAGAAGACCCGCGAGCGCGACACCTGCGCGACGGGGTAGAGCGCTTATCAATTGAGAAAGGCGAACCGCACTGGAACGACATCCTTAAGGCTTTAGTTGAAGCGA
>JAUHWV010000123.1 GCA_030427335.1 Gammaproteobacteria bacterium
AAGGCTTTGCGGAAGCCACGCCATCCCTAAACCCTGCCTGGCAAGTTCATGAACGCTCTCAGACTGGGCGGTAATGTAGACTGAATCGAATTGGCTTTCTTGTTTTTCCGTGGTGATCAGTTGATGTATCACTTGGCCCAAGAAAGATTCATTCGGAAATCCAATTAGAGGGAGTGCTCTGAGTGTGTCCGATGCCCGCAGGTAGGTTTCGGCAAAGCTTTGCGTCGCAATCGGGACCAATGGATCGTCGCCTAAAGGTAAAAAATGGAGCCCCTCTTTGGTGAAAAGCGGGTCCGCTTGTGCGTTGTGATAGCTCAATAATAAATCCGCTTTGCCTGAGACAAACTGATCTACACAATCGTGCATGTTGCCGGCGTTTACCCGCAGGCTATGTCTATTCAGCAATGGGCGGATGCTTTGGAACCATTGTGGGCAAACGGAGACGCTTAAAGCATGTTGTGTTGCAACGACAATAGAATCACTTTTGTCGCTCAGCCCACTCGCTTTTGTCTGCAACGATACGATTTGGTCGAGCAAGGCTTGCATCTCATGGTTTAGCGTCTCTCCTGAACTAGTAAGTTTTGCGGGGTAAGCGTTACGGTCGACAAGGTCTATGCCCAGCCAGTTTTCGAGTGCTCGTATGCGCCGGCTAAATGCCGGTTGTGTTACGTGACGCGCTTCAGCAGCACGAGTAAAGCTGCCATGTTTTACTAGGGCGAGGTAGTCTTCAAGCCACTTACTTTCCACATAGAGTCCTTTAAAGCCTGTTATCTAACTATGCTGATACAGATGGGTTCATGCAAGTGTTTAGCTTGAAAATGAGTGTGGTCGGAAGCGTGTTGAGTGATAATCTGGAAGTGACAAAAAATTTGATAAGGAATAGCAATGCGTAAAATTTCTGCGACTCTTAGCCTCATCTCCTGTTTTCTTATTTCCACTCTCGCTTATTCTCAGCCGCAGAACCAACGACCGTCGGGGTTCGATGAAGATCTCACCAATATCTTGTTCTTACCTCAAGAAGTTCGAGACTATGCTTTCGGCCACGTTGCCGATCTCATGCCGACGCGGACCGTGGAGGTGTCTGAAAATGTTCTAATACTTAACAGCAAGCCGCATGATTGGAGCGAGCTCAGGTATGAGGTGAGCGGCGTAAGCTACTCGCTGAACGACTATTTTGATCGAGTTGCGAGCAAGGGATTAATCGTTGTACAGGGCAATGACATCTTGCTCGAATATTATGCTGAAAATCATTCAGAGGAGACGCGTTGGATTTCGTTTTCGGTCAGTAAATCGATTACCTCTTTGCTGATTGGTGCCGCGGTAAAAGACGGTTATATCGAGAGTGTGGATCAGCTTGTTTCCGACTATTTACCCCGTTTGAAGGGCACATCCTACGGTGATGTTCGTATCAAAGACGTATTGAATATGGCGTCTGGCGTAGCTTGGAACGAAGATTATGCCGATCCGCAATCGGATGTCGCTGTCGCCGGTGCGTACAACGGATTACAACTCATCGATTATTTGGCTCGTTTGCCGAAGGTGGCTAAGCCGGGCGCTGTGTTCAACTACAACACGGGCGAGACTAATTTGGCGGGTGAGTTGTTGCGCTCCGCGATCGGCAACAATGCCTCCGAGTATCTAGAGCATAAGATATGGCGGCCATTTGGGATGGAGCATGACGCTTACTGGTTGCTCTCGAGCGAGGGAGGAGTGGAAACGGGCGGTTGCTGTTTGAATGCGACCTTACGTGACTACGCCCGTATTGGCATGTTTACTTTACGTGATGGCGTATTGGTCGATGGCAGTCGCGTCTTGCCTGAGGGATGGATGGCGGAGTCCTTAACGCCTATGAGCGGTTTTGGGCGTTCGGGTTACGAAGGTTACGGCTATCTGTGGTGGTTATTTGATCAAGGAGCCTACTCGGCGCGCGGAATCTTTCAGCAGTGGATTTTTATGGATCCGGAAAAAGAGCTCGTAATTGCGACCCATAACAACGCCTTGCATGCGGTGGAAGATGAAGACCACCAGCATACGCAAGCGGTCATTATGGCTATCAGGGCATTTCTCTAGTATTGATCGGCGGGGGAGTTAACTTGTGCATAGGTCGTTGTGCTACCGTCCGCATTAATTTGAACAACGGTATAGGGATCAAATCGTTCGCCCACTTCCATGCCGGGGCTGCCAACGGGCATACCCGGTACCGAAAGTCCGATCGCGCCTTTCGGCGGGTTGGATAAAAATGCTTTGATATGTTTAGCGGGTACGTGCCCTTCGAATACGTATTGGTCATCGACCATGCCTGTGTGACAGGACTGTATTGCCGGGCTGATGCCAAGCGCACCTTTTAACCCTCGAAGGTCACTAGGGTGATAGGCGATTGTAGCGAAGTTGTTGGTTTTTAAGTGATCCATCCAGTGGATACAGCACCCGCAGGTTTCACTCTTGTATACCTTCATCTCAATTGCACCTGCCGCGACTTCATTTGCCTGGGAATGCCCCAGCCATAGGCTCATGAGAAACGCGGCACTGGTTTTCATTAATCTTTTCATCGATGTGTGCTCCGGTATGAGTCGCGTAAGTATAAATGATTTAGCCTAGGTTAACTGTTGGAATGACCATAGCCCAAGTACGTCAGTTAGCAAATAAGCCTTTGGGTGTGACGGACTAAATGCAGACGATAGACCCCTTGAATGATCAGGGCAAAAGTAATCTCTATGGCTTTAGGCATAAAAAAAGGCGGGGAAACCCGCCTTTTCAAATTGTGTTCCCTGTCTAGTTGTTACGCCAGAACACGGTAAGGCCAACCATGCGTGGTGGCGCAGGCGTGGCATTGCCTACTCCACCCGTCGGGTAGTTATGCAGGAAGTAATCTTCATCTGTAAAGTTGGTCACCCAGGCGCTGACCTGTGTATTGCCAGAGGACGTGGTGTAGATCAAGCGCAAGTCGCCGGCACTGTATTCCGGCACGGCTGAGAACACCAAGTTGTCTGGATCTTGCCATACGAGATCTTTGTAGCGCCAGTCGACCTGCGCCGCCAAAGAAGCGCCTGATGCCAGCTGCCAGTCGTACCGTACAAGCAGGTTGTACGCAAAATCTGGCGCGTTTCGTAAGCCGTTGCCAGAGCGATCAGGGGATGCTTCGCCTGCGGGGGCCGAATATCCTGCGGGGATACTGAAATTGTCGAATTTCGTATCAAGCCATGTGGCGCTCCCCTGAACGGTCAGATTGTCCATGGGGAAAGCCGTGAATTCGAGCTCAAGGCCATCAATAATAGCGTCTGCCGCGTTTTGCGTGACAAGGACCCCGGTGTTAACACCCGCATTTGCTAGTGAGTCAGGTAAGAGCAGCTGCAAAATTTGCAGATCTTCGTAGTCCGTGGTGAATATCGAAGCATTCAAGCGAACTTTATTGTCCATCCACTCGGATTTCACACCGGCTTCATAAAGTGTTGCGTATTCCGGATCGAAGGGGCTTGCTGCTGCAATTTCAGTGGCCGCCATACCTTGGTAACCACCCGACTTGAAGCCTTCAGAGTAAGTGGCATACCAAAAAATGTCGTCTGTTTGCTGGTATTGCAGCGAGACTTTCTTCGTTAGCTCACTCCAGTCTTCACTGGTTTCGAAGTCAAAGGTACCAATAATCGCCGCCCCCAATAGTGCCAGGCCATCGGATTTACCCGTTCGATCCAGTTCCTTTTCTTCGGTTGTGTATCGTGCTCCGGCCGTGATGCTGAGTTTATCCGATATGTCGTAAGTGACTTGTCCAAATATCGCCATTGAAGTGGTGGTGTTGAACTGATCATCAGAGCCTGGAATGTAAGGGAGTAAAGTGAAAGGCGTGCCCGGAACAACTTGGTTGGGCAGCCCGGTTGCAAGATTGAGGTCAATACCTTGCAATGCAATACCTACGCCTATGCTCTCAACACGTTTGGTCTCTTCCTCCATGTAATACAGACCGCCCACCCACTGCAGAGGACCACTGTCTGTCGATGTGAAACGAAGTTCCTGCGTTATCGTATCCGATTCGTCCGTGTAAAAATTCGCGCCAAACAAAATCTGAGATCCCAGAGGTGCAACTGACGCATACAAGTTCATAAGGGGGCCCGAACCGCTTACGCCACCTGGACCAAGTTCGTCTGAGTTCTCGGCATCCACATTGCGAAATGAGGTAATCGACGTGAGCATCACATCGTCATTTATATTCCAATCTATACGTCCCATGACGCTTTTCGCCTTGCTCTTGAAGTAGCCAGCGACATCAAATAAACCGGTGTGTATCTTGTTATCGTAATTGGGTATGAGTGCGGCGCTAACCGTATGGCTCAATCCCGGCGCGCTGGGTGGCTCTATGAAGTGATCGGGCTGGCCCAGTTTATCGATTTCAGAGTGGCTGGCGGACAAGTTGATTTCCAAATCTTCTGAAGGTGTGAATCGCAAGCCCATTCTGAAGCTATCGGAATTTATGTCATGAGTATCTTCCACTTTGCCACCGGTCCATTGAGGCAAATTATTCAACGCCGACTCGAAGTAGCCGTCTCTGCGCCGAGTAGAAAATGACGCTTTACCGTAGACGCCTTCAGATAGTTCGCCGCTCACAAGGCCGCGCAGAGTGCGTGCGTTATAGTCACCGAGCGTTGCCTCTACTTGCATAACGCTCTCTTCGGTTGGCTTGCGGGTCACCATATTTACCGCGCCACCAACCACGTTCTTACCAAACAGTGTGCCCTGGGGGCCCCGCAACACTTCGACTCGCTCTAAATCGAATAGATCGATATCCATGCCCGCGGAACGGCCGATGTAGACTTCGTCGATGAAAACAATAACGGACTGGTCACCGCCCGCTCCGTCTTCATTGGAGCCGATACCGCGGATGTATAGCTGAGGCTGCCCTGGGTTAAAGGTACCCATGGTGAAGCCGGGTGTTCTCTCTGTTATCCCTTTCAGGTCGACGATACCTTGATCGCGCATCATGTCTTCGCTGAATGCCGATACCGCCATTGCAACACTTTGAAGACTCTCTTCTCGGCGGTTGGCCGTTACGATGACTTCTTCAAGCGCGCTGGCTTGTGCGTATACCTGAGGTGTTTGAATTATCGCGCTTGCTGCTAGCCCGGCCAGACTCAACGCGATGGGTTTGCGAAGCCACTTGTTGTTCGGTGTCTTCTGGCTGCTCTCGTTGTTCATATCATTCCCCTGATGTTAACCAATGGTGTTTTTGTTTTTTTATTCAACGTGCTTGCGAGTTTTTGTTTTAACGACAAATTGCTTGTTTAAATAGACCCAGATGCGCCAAAGCGATAAGGCCAGACGTCATATGGTAAGAGCAAACAGTCGTTCGATAGAGAGTCTAAGTGAATTGGTCAGCCTTAACAAACGTAAGATATCGGTCTTGTGAGGGTGGCCCAGTTGCCGTGATGTTTGGTTTTGCCTTCAGGTGCTGAGTGCACTTTGGGTGCTGAGCCTCTGATATCAGGGAGCAGATACTATTTTTCGGGGAGTGGTGGCGGATAGTTTACCTTGGCACCCTGTTGTGCTGTTGTGCTGTTGTGCTGTTGTGCTGTTGTCCTACTGCTATGCTTGGAAAAAATAAGGCCGGACAAAGCCGGCCCTACTCAATTTTTTTCTGAGACTGCAGCGCCAATCAGTTTTCGTTGTGTTCGAGGGCTCGTTTGTGAATGTCGGCAACCGCGAGCGCCGTCATATTAAGAATACCGCGTCCCGAAACCGACGGAATCAAAATATGAACGGGTTGCTCGAGCCCATACAAGAAGGGCCCCACCAATCGCGCTTCAGTAAGCGAGCGAATTAGCCCAAGAGCAATACTGGCTGTATCCATATTTGGCATAATCAAGACATTGGCTTTCCCTTCGATTTGATTGTGCTCGAAGATGGTTGCGCGAAGTTCGGGGTTGAGCGCAGATAGAGAGTGCATCTCGCCGTCAATTTGGACATCAGGGCGCAGGTCGCGAAGGCGTGCTGCTGCATGTTTCATTTTGAGAGCAGAGTCGTCCTCGTAGGTGCCGAAATTGGAATGGGAGAGCAGCGCGACTCTGGGTTCGATATCAAAACGTTTCGCGTAGTCGATCGCGTCTTGCGCGATCGTGACGATCTCGTTTTCACTCGGGTCTACGTTGACGAAGGGGTCCGCAATGATGAGCGGGCCGTCTTCTAAGAGTAGGGCACAGATGGATGATACAACGCCTGAGGGGCGAGATGTGTTTACAAAGCTCATTAAGTGTTTCAAATGGCGGTCGAAGCGGCCAACTTTGCCGCAGATCATGCCATCGGCTTCTCCCATGTCGACCATCAGGCCGGCCATTACGGTCGCGTTGGTGTGAACGACCGTTTTAGCGGCTTCCACCGACATACCCGAGCGTCCGACTTTTTGATGATAGTGGCGCCAGTATTTTTCTTCTAGGTCGCCGGCCTCGATATTCATGATTTCGATGTCTCGACTCGGATCGATACGGAGTCCCAGTTTGGCGATTTTTGATTCAATGACATTGGGGCGGCCGAGCAGGATGGGTTTGGCCACTTTTTCATCTACGATGCCTTGCATTGCCAGAAGCACGTCATCGTTTTCGCCCTCGGCGTATACGATTTTTGCTGGATTTTTGCGAGCGGCATCAATGGTTGGCTGCATGAATAGTCGGCTACCGCTGATATAGGAGTGAAGCTTGTTCTTATAGGCTTCCATATCCTCAATGGGGCGAGTCGCGACTCCGCTTTCCATGGCGGCTTTCACTACCGCGAGCGGAACATCCTCGATCAGCCGCGCGTCAAAGGGTTTGGGGATTAAGTAATCGGGGCCAAATTTTAGCTCTTCTCCCGCGTAGGCCTCGGCGACGGCCTCGGTTACTTCGCGGTGCACCAAATCGGCAATAGCTTTAACGGCCGCTTTTTTCATTTCTTCATTAATTGTGGTCGCCCCACAATCCAGGGCGCCCCTGAACATGAAAGGGAAGCACAGCACGTTGTTTACTTGGTTCGGGTAATCGGATCGGCCGGTTGCCAAAATCGCATCAGGTCGAGCTGC
>JAUHWV010000124.1 GCA_030427335.1 Gammaproteobacteria bacterium
AGCTGTTAGATATGCCGCGACATATTCCCTGCTATCATTTTGGTGATCGCATTATTTGGGGAATGTCGCTGGCTATGCTGGATGAAATGCTATCGCACGCCTTTCCAGAACATCCAGCCCCCTGGTCTATGGAGGCGCCGCACTAGGCCGGTTGCCGTGTCAGCGTTTGATGTGCAGGCGCGTGTTGATCATAAGTTCGCGCAACGCTGGGTCTACCTCAGTAGCTTCTTTTAATTCTTGTCGGCTTACACTGCCATCAACAAAACCTGCCAGGACCTGAAGTAGAATGGGGGTGATGTCGGGTTCAAAATCCCACCTTGTGGTGTCTATGATTGGGCCTGATACCCACCCTTCGTGCACTTTAAGAAAGTAGCCACCACAGCCTGGAAGAGCGTAATCTCCTACCCGACCAAAGCTGAGGTTGGGTGTCATTGGGTTGAATCCATCGTCGGGCACTTCGTCTATTTTTGTGAGTGCAAAAATCCACTCTTCGTTTAGGTCAAACTGATCCACTTCGGCGCGACACAGATCGCCCGTATTGCCCCAAAGGCGAATCGTGTCAAAGTAACTGTCGCCTTTGAGGTTGGCGATAACTCGCAGGTCTATAGAGTTTCCTTTGATGGTTTCAATCGAGCCGTGCACCACATGCGTGCTGTTAGTGACAATGTCAGCGAAGCTGCCTTGCCACAGGCAGCTGCACGCCCAGACGGGGCTCGGCAAAAGCCCCAAGAGTAATATACCGACCTTGCGGAGATGACCGCGCATTAAGCCCTGAGTAATCGCGCGGCCAGTGGCGCAAAATAGGTCAGGATGCCATCACAGCCTGCACGCTTGAAGGCGAGCAGAGATTCGAGAACGACTTTGTCGCGATCCAGCCAGCCGTTCTGAAAAGCGGCGCTTAGCATCGCGTATTCGCCACTGACTTGATAGGCAAAGGTGGGCGCTCGCAATTCGGATTTAACGCGTTGAATCACATCCAGATAGGGCATGCCGGGCTTAACCATAATCAGATCGGCGCCTTCTTCAAGATCGAGTGCACATTCATGCAGCGCTTCGTCACTGTTGGCGGGGTCCATCTGATAGGTCGCCTTATCGCCCTTACCGAGATTAGCTGCTGAACCGAGTGCGTCACGGAACGGCCCATAGTAAGCGCTTGCATACTTGGCTGAGTAGGCCATGATGAGAGTATTAATGTGACCGTCGAGCTCTAAGCCTTGGCGAATAGCGCCGATACGACCGTCCATCATGTCTGATGGCGCAACCATGTCCGCACCGGCCTCTGCGTGCGAAAGCGCCTGTTTTACGAGGACCTCTGTTGTGATGTCGTTAAGCACGTATCCGTCATCGTCGATGATGCCGTCTTGCCCATGCGTGGTGTAAGGGTCAAGTGCTATATCCGTCATAACGAGCAAATCAGGGTACGCGTCTTTGAGCGCGCGCACGGTTCGTTGGATTAATCCGTCAGGATTGTAGGCTTCCTCGGCCATCAATGACTTGTGTTGTTGATCGACGACAGGAAATAAGGCCAGACAGGGTATCCCGAGCTCCACCCACTCGGCCGTGTCTTGAATCAACTGATCTACACTCAATCTTTCTATGCCCGGCATAGAGGCAACCGGTTCGCGCAGTCCCTCGCCATCCAAAACGAAGACGGGGTAGATAAAATCACTCGCACTTAAGCTGTTTTCCGAGACAAGCGCTCGGCGATTAGCTGTTTTTCGTAATCGACGCATGCGGGTGACTGGGAATCCTCCCCTCTGAGTTTGAAAGCTCATAGTCCATCCTCTTCGGCGATTTCCGCGAACGCTCTGGCTGCGGCGGCAATGGTGTTCTGAATATCGGCATCGGTATGCGCGCTGGACATGAAACCGGCTTCGTATGATGCGGGTGCAAGATAGACGCCTTGCTTCAGCATACTGTGGAAGAAGCGTTTGAAGCGATCCGTATCGCAGGCCATAACTTGTTGATAGTTCTGCACGTGTTGAGCTTCAGTGAAAAATAGCCCGAACATCGTCCCCGCGTAGTTGGTCGTGAAAGGGATGCCCGCTTTATCGGCCTCGGCTTGAATGCCATCGCATAGCGCTTGGGTGCGTTGAAATAGAGGCTCATAGAATCCATCTTGTGAAACAATGTCCAGCGTTGCTAAGCCTGAGGCCATTGCTAATGGATTGCCGCTCAGCGTGCCAGCTTGGTACACCGGCCCTAAAGGTGAAACGTGCTCCATAATGTGTTTTTTGCCACCGAATGCGCCGACCGGCATGCCGCCGCCAATGATTTTTCCCAGCGCTGTAAGGTCGGCTTCGATACCGTAGTAGCCTTGTGCGCCACCTGTGCCAAACCGAAAACCTGTCATCACCTCATCGAGTATCAGCACCGAGCCGGCTTGGTCGCAGACTTCACGGAGTGCGCTGCGAAATTCGGCGGTCGGAATAATGCAGCTCATGTTTCCACAGACGGGCTCAACGATCACGCAGGCAATGTCTTTGCCTCTCTGGGCAAAACATTCTCGGAGCCCCTCTGGATCATTGTACGTAAGCGTAATGGTGTGTTCGGCTACCGACGCGGGTACACCGGGCGAACTGGGTACACCAAAGGTGAGTGCGCCTGACCCTGCTTTGACCAGAAGTCCATCTGAGTGGCCGTGATAACAGCCCTCGAATTTAACTATAGCGTCGCGCCCCGTGTAGCCGCGTGCGACGCGGATGGCGCTCATCGTGGCCTCAGTGCCTGAGTTGACCATGCGCACCATTTCCATATTCGGTAGAGCCGCACACAAGCGCTCGGCGAGTTGGATTTCGAGTTCTGTTGGGGCGCCATAGCTCAAGCCAAACTGTGCACGATTGACCACCGCCTCTCGTACGTGAGGGTGGTTGTGACCCATTATCATGGGGCCCCATGAGAGCACATAATCTGTGTACCGCTTGCCATCGACGTCGTACAAATAAGCGCCGTCTGCTTTGTCAATGAAGACAGGCGTACCGCCCACCGCTTTAAAAGCCCGGACGGGAGAATTAACTCCACCTGGGATGTGTTTACCGGCGCGCTGGAACAGGGTTTCAGATTGATTCATGGTCACTCAATTAAAGTCTGGATTAAAAGGATGGCTTCAAGACGACAAGGATAACGATTGCAAACAGAAACAGCACGGGTATCTCGTTAAAAAAACGATAAAACACGTGGCTGTGCCAATCTCTGTCGGATTCGATCAGTTTAAGATAACGGCCGCACTGGTAGTGGTAAATCCACAGAAAAGCCACGCTCGCAAATTTGATCCACCACCAAGTTTGAGTTTGGTAGTAATTCCAATTTAAGCTCAGAAGAGCCACACCGAAGCCGGCGGTTAAAAGCAAGAAAGGTGTGACGAACCGGTAGAGCTTCCCTGCCATAATCGCAAGCTGAGCGCGTGTCTCAGGGTGCTCCGCTGCTGCGTGATATACGAAGATTCGGGGTAAATAGAACAGGCCGGCGAACCAGCAGACCATGAAAATAATATGAAAGGCTTTCAGCCAAAACATGGATGCATCCTACTTTGAATGGGTGTGTGTTATCGCTTCAACGTCCTTAAGCCATACGCCTGCATGCACTCGGCCACGCGCATTATACACCAGTGCCACCTCGGCCATGTTACGCATAAGTTCATCCCACGCACGCTTGGCCGATGCCGTATCGTCGATCAAGGTTACTGTAAAGCGGCGGATGTCGACCTCGAGCGGCGTTGCGTTCGGGTTGTTTATTAGCGCCTCTATCAAGTCTTCTTTTAAGGCAACAAATACAGGTTCGTTTTCACGTGATATCACACACCAAGTAACTGAGGGATCTAAGTTCAGCGTATCGAATTGGGTATCACTTTTAACCCAAGCAAAATTGAGATCCCAGCAACTTGCGATATGTATTCGATGCAGTAATTGTTCGAGTGGGCTCTCGTGCGCAATTTCTTCAGCTCGCGCTAGGGCGTGATGCAGGGCGCTTTGCCTAAATACGGTTGAGTAGGTAATAGCGCTCGCTACGACACACAGAAATGCGGGCATAGCAGCGTCAATATTGCGAGTGAGCTCGATCGCTGCGAGTATCGCCGCAAGAGGGGCGTTCAGCAGAACACCCATACAGCTCGCCATTCCCAATACGGCATACAAGCTGTGTTCGGCGCCTACGGAGGGGTTCAGTGTTGCGCCAATTTGGCCGATGATGCCGCCAATAGTCGCGCCGATCAGGAGGCTGGGCGCGATCGTGCCCACGGGCATACCTACTCCGGCGGTGAATCCGGTTGCGCCGATCTTTGCCAGTGCGAGTAGCAGTAAGAATCCGATGCTCGCTTGGCCCGCCAGTATGAGGGCAATGCTGTCGCTCCCCATTCCCATCACTTCGGGAATCGCCACTCCAATGGCCCCTGTTACTAGGCCTGCTGCGCCAAAGCGAATCCACACCGGCTTGTCCAATAAGTATGTGGCTCCCTTCGCTATCACAGATAGCAGTGCCGCCGAGGCGCCGATCACGATGCCCAACAAGATAACCCAGGGTAGCTCGGTGAGGGACTGTAAATGGGCGTTGGGTGCGGCGAAAAGGGCCTCGGTGTTACCGGCGAACTGAGTAATAGCCGCTGCGGTGGCCGCGGCTACGAGGACGGGGATAAATCCCAAGATGGTGTATTCGGCAAGGATCACTTCCATCGCAAAAATAACGCCCGCAAGAGGTGTGTTGAACGCGGCCGCAATGCTACCGGCGGTTCCGCAGGCAATGAGCACGCGCAGACTGTTGTTTGGTAGCCGTAGACGCTGGCCCAGCCAAGAATTGATCGAGGCGCCGATATGCACCCCGGGTCCTTCTCGGCCGCCTGATTGACCGCTAGCAAGCCCAATAACTGCGCTGACAGCTTGCACTAACCCATTGCGCCACGATAACTGACCGTACTGATGGTTGAGCGAATAAATGACGTGTTTAATACCCGTCGCCCGATCGGGCTCTGGCAGTGCGCTTACGACACCCGCAACCGCCAGAGCGCCTCCGACGGCCAAAAAAAATCGGTGTGTGCCCGAGAGAGATTCAAAATCTTCAGCCACGCTGCCCGCGCCGAGAAGGTCTCCGAGCGCTTGGATCGCCTCGAAAAAACCGAGAACCAGGATGCCAGCGAGAGCGCCACTGATCAGACCGAGCAAGGCATAGGCCGCGATCGCATCGTATCTAGAGATGCGGCTGCGGAATTCGCTGAGTCGAAAAGGGTTGGGTAAGCGCATGATTCACAGTCAAAAAATTTGTGCAACAGCTTATCATTCTTTCACGACCCTTTATACTATGCACTTTTTTGGAGCCGGATATGTCAAAGATTAAAGTAGGTATTGTCGGCGGGACAGGTTATACCGGCGTAGAGCTACTTCGTTTACTTGTTCCTCATCCGAATGTAGATGTGATTGCCTTGACGTCGCGCACAGAGGCGGGTCGCCCGGTGGCTGAGCTCTATCCCAATTTACGTGGTCATTGTAATTTGGCGTTCTCAGATCCCAGTGGCCCTGAGATAGCCGACTGCGATATCGTATTTTTCGCGACACCTCACAATGTCGCCATGCAAACGGTTCCTGACATGATCGCCTCTGGGCAGCGGGTGGTCGATTTGTCGGCTGACTTCCGATTGCGCGATGCGGCACAGTGGTCGAGCTGGTACGGCGAGCCCCACGCGGCGTCGGATTTGTTGGCCGAAGCGGTTTACGGCTTGCCCGAGCGAAACCGAGAAAGCATCGCAAAGGCACGATTAGTGGCTTGCGCAGGATGCTATCCGACTGCCGTTCAGTTGGGCTTTTTACCTCTATTGGAAGCCGGATTAATCGATTCCAACAGCTTGATCGCAAATGCGGCCAGTGGTGCGAGTGGTGCCGGCCGACAGGCCAAAGTGGATAACTTGCTTACGGAAATCACGGACAGTGTCAAAGCCTACGGTGTGGCGGGCCATCGACATTTGCCCGAGATCGAACAAGAGCTCGCGGTGGCAGCGGGTGGCCCCGTAAAACTGACCTTTGTGCCGCATTTGCTCCCAACGATACGAGGTATCCACGCGACCCTGTACGCGACGATCACGGGTGACTGTGACGATCTGCAAGCCCTGTTTGAACATCGCTATGCAAACGAAGCTTTTGTCGACGTTTTGCCCAAAGGCCTATACCCGCAAACGCGCAGTGTTCGTGGCAGCAATACCTGCCGTATCGCCGTGGAGCGTCCTCAAAATAGGGACACGGTGGTGGTGATGTCGGTAATTGATAACCTCGTCAAAGGCGCTTCTGGTCAGGCGATACAGTGCATGAATATTATGTTAGGCTTGCCCGAATTCACTGGGCTAAATGGCATAGCGCTAATGCCCTGACGAAATTTTAGTGCGATGCAAGAATAGTTGACCAAAGCACTTGGTTTTATCACAATAGTGGCCGTAATTTACGAGGCACAGCATGAGCGTTGCAGAGACTTTTGATCCACAAACGATTCGAATCGGGCCAAACGCGGTAGCCAAAATATCGGAACTGGTCTCCGAAGAAGGCAACCCTGAATTGAAGTTACGAGTTTATATCACGGGCGGTGGTTGCTCGGGCTTCCAGTATGGTTTTGCGTTTGAGGAAGAGGTTGCTGAAGACGACAGCATATTCGGATCAGAGGGCGCTACCGTCATTATCGACCCTATGAGTTACCAATACCTGGTTGGATCTGAGCTCGACTATACCGAGGGTCTAGAGGGCGCGCGATTTGTGATCAATAATCCTAATG
This sequence comes from Gammaproteobacteria bacterium, assembly GCA_030427335.1. Classification (GTDB taxonomy): domain Bacteria; phylum Pseudomonadota; class Gammaproteobacteria; order Pseudomonadales; family Halieaceae; genus Aequoribacter. Next base: position 6,745 of record JAUHWV010000124.1, read on the forward strand.
CCGTTACGACCTGCGGCTGTGGAGCTTCATTCTCACTCTAGTCCCTTCATCTTGTGCGCCATTTCGCTTGGAGCGATGACGGGCGCTATCCCATTGTGTGCCTGCCTTAACTAGATGCGTTGCACGGATTCGAAGCGTGCAGGTTCATCTTCCAAGACACCTCTAGGTGCCGCGCTTAAGCTGGGTATATGACGCCTAGGGGTAGTGGTTTCTTGCTGCCTGTGATTCTGCTGAGATCAAATCGCTGGTCTTCTAGGCGAGCGTGCGCGAGCCAAGCAAATGCTG
>JAUHWV010000125.1 GCA_030427335.1 Gammaproteobacteria bacterium
AATACCTCTCCGGGCAAAAGACCGACAATTTGGTTCGCCGGCACGCGCGAGTCGGAGCAACCGATCCACAGATATTCGGGGCTTTGCTGCGCTGCAAGCTTGGCAAAAAACTCAGGATCCGTCTCGTGGACTTCGCGCGCCCACTCGCGATTGCGCCTGAATAATTCGGTTATCGAAGTAGAGCTCATAGTTCCCCCTTGAATTACACAAAGTTTAGAACGCAGGAGGCTAATCGCCAAGCGACTCTTTGAAAACGCGATTCGCAAACTTGCATAAAACGACAAAAAGTCTTATCGTTCGCGCGACTTAGGGGTGGCTCTGGCCTGAGATACCGTATGGTAAACCCTTGGAACCTGATCCGGTTAGAACCGGCGTAGGGAAAGTGTAGAATGGCCGAGCCACTCACCCAACCTTCTCCCGGTTCTCTCTTATGACGTAACGGGAGAGACCTCATGAAACACCTCAGCATGCCTTCAAGCTTAGCGGCTTTTTGCCTTAGCTCATGCGCCGTGGCTCAGCCACTGGAAGAAATCATTGTTACCGCAGAGCACCGTCCTGTCGGAGTCGCCGAGGTCGCTACGAGCGTGACCGTGGTCACCAGCGATACCATTGCCGCACGAACTGCGCAGCATCTAGAGGATCTGATGCGCAGTATCCCAAACTTAAACGCGGCCAGCGGCGCCTCACGCAACCGCTTCTTTCAAATCCGAGGCATCGGTGAACGCAGTCAATATCAGGAACCGATCAATCCATCGGTGGGTTTAATCGTTGACGGCGTCGACTTCAGCGGCTTGGGCTTAGGCGCAACCACTTTAGATATCGATCAGGTAGAGGTATTGCGGGGCCCACAAGGCACCCTCCACGGCGCTAACGCGCTGGCGGGCCTGATTTCGCTTCAGTCCGCCCGACCAACCGATAGGCCTTATACCGAACTGGGCGCCACGCTCGGCAACTACGGTGACCAAAGGGTGTCTTTCATTGATAGCCGCCCCCTTAGCCCAGAGTTCGCCTATCGTTTTGCGATCTCTAACACGCAGCACGACGGCTATATCAAGAACACCTTCCTGAATCGATCGGATACCAACAACATCGATGAAACCACGGTTCGCGGCCGCCTCCGCTGGAGCGCTGGAGATCACGCGACCGATCTTGGCATTTTTAACTTTGAAGCCAATAATGGCTTTGACGCCTTCTCGCTCGATAACACCCGTCGCACCCTATCGGATGAGCCCGGTCAAGACCAACAAGACTCGACCGCGGTGTGGTTGCGACATACGCGCTCGATTGGCGATATAGACCTGACCATCCAAGCAAACACCGTGCAGAGCGACACACTCTATTCTTATGATGAGGATTGGTCTTTCGTGGGCATTGCTCCCGGCTGGGAGTATTCATCTTTCGACGCATATAAACGCACCTATGATACCAATGAACTCGACATCAAGCTCCAACAAGCGATTGGCACCGATCAAACGCTCACCTTGGGTGCTTATATGCGCACCAATGAAGAGCACTTATTACGCACCTACACCTATTTAAACGGCCCGTTTAACAGTCGCTACGATACCGACTACAAGGCGATCTATGGCCAGTGGGATGCCGCTTTGAATACCAACCTAGCGATACAAGCGGGCTTACGCTTTGAAGAGAGAGACGCAGACTATCGCGACAGTGAAGCCTTAACTAACAGCGACGATGATAACTTCCTTGGCGGCAAGCTCGCGCTGCTTTGGTCGATCAATGATGAACACCGCGCCTACTTCAGCGTCAGTAAAGGTTATCGCGCGGGTGGCGTGAACACCAATGTACTAGCCTCGATCCCGACAGCTGAAACGGCAGATCAACGCGCCCTGCTGGCGAGCCAGCAGGTATTCGGAGCGGAGACACTCTGGAACCTCGAACTGGGTCTTCGCTCGCAATGGCTCGACCACCGACTCAGCTTGTTTACCACGCTGTTCTCAATGCAACGCGATAACCAGCAGGTAAAAGGTTCTCTGGTACTGCCCCGAGCCGACGGCAGCACAAACTTTATCGACTACATCAATAACGCCGCCGAAGGCACCAGCGAAGGTCTCGAGTCCGAATTGAAGTGGCGGGCAACCGACCAACTCAACCTGCAAGCCGCGCTCGGGCTACTCTGGTCTGAGTTCGACTCTTATAACAATGCCGAGGGCGCTGACCTATCCGGTCGTGAACAAGCGCAAGCGCCGACCTACCAGTACTCTGTAAGTGCCGACTGGCAGTGGAACCCACAGTGGCGCTTTAGAGTGGAAATGGACGGGCGCGATAGCTACTACTTTTCGGATCGACACGACACTCGGTCTGACGGCATCGCCCTGCTACACAGCCGCGTCACCTTCGAGCAGGGCTCGCTGTCGGTGTCGTTTTGGGGTAAAAACCTGAATGATGAGACCGTTACCGTGCGCGGGTTTGGCAGTTTTGGCAACGATCCACGTAAATTTTATGAGACCGAACCCTACTACCAGTTTGGTGCTCCCAGAACCTATGGCCTGACTGCTCGTTACACCTTGTAAGGATAAAACATGCAACTGACCGCGGAATTAAGCCTATATCCACTTAGCGACAACTATATCGAAATCGTACTCTCGTTCATTGCGGAACTAGAAAAAGAAGCGGGTCTAACCATTCGCCGCAACGCAATGAGCACCCAGGTGAGTGGTGAATCCAAGCTGGTCATGACTCACATTGAGGCCATCCTAATGCAAAGTTTCGAACGCTTCGGCCGCCAGGTATTAACGGCCAAGTTTATTCCTGGCGACTTTAACCTAGACGGCTAGCGAACAATGGATATCGAAGGCTTAGTAGAGTGGAGTGCCGTCGGTTTCGGTCTGGCTTACCTCATACTCGCGATGCGTGAGCATATTGCATGCTGGACTATGGCCTTAATCAGCACCAGCCTATTTTTATGGTTGTTCTGGCAAGCCAAGCTAATGATGGAGAGCGCGCTTCAGGTGTACTACATCGCCATGGCGGTCTACGGTTGGTGGCAGTGGCGCGGCGGCAAGAGCGGCACCGAAAAATCCATCCAGACGCTCAATACTAGGCAGCACCTTTTAATATGCGCGAGCGTGGCCCTGTTAACGCTCGGCAGCGGTTTTTGGCTCAGCGCACAGACCGAGGCATCGCAACCCTTCTTGGATTCCTTCACCACTTGGGGCTCTATCATCACAACCGTTCTGGTTGCACACAAAGTACTGGAAAACTGGCTTTACTGGATCGTTATTGATATTGCATCGATGATCCTTTATGCAAACAGCGGGCTTTGGGTCACCGTGACTCTGTTCGCGCTGTACGTGGTACTGGCTATCCTCGGATATGCCCAGTGGCGCAAACATCTGCTTCCAAACCATTATCACAGTGCCAGCAACGACGCATGAGTGCCGAGTCATTAACCTACAGTAACGCGCCTCTCTGGTTTTGGCGGCAGGGGATGAGAGCGGATAAATGAGCATCGATCTAGCAGCACAGCGGAGAACACAGTTCGGCAAGCCGTTTGCAACCGAACGAAGCGCTCACAAACTTGGGATCACGAGATCAAATCGTCCGAGTATGAGTACTGTCCTGTGAATAGCGCAGCATCAGAACTGAAAAATGAGCGTCGCTGTGCGCGCCAAGATATACGCCACTAGCGGAAGAACACGGACGTATGGAGGCAGGAGCGGAAAAAACATGGCAAGTCAGCGGAGCGGCCACAAATTCGGGATCCCGACATCAAATCGTCGAGGCCGAGCATTTCGCTAAACCGTGTGTAATTCGACGCCCCATAGAACCAGCAGACCCAGCGGATTTTTGGCGTGAAGTCAGCATTCAATCTCTAGCCGCCGATCATCAACTGGCCCCGCGCATAATGGAAATTGAAGCCTCCATCCAAACGATCGTACTACAGCGGGCAACTCCGACAAGATTGGATGTATCACCGGCAAGCCATACATTGCGGATGCTCCATTCACTGCCGAAAGTAGCACCGCGTCTTGACATCGAGCACGCCTTTGACTTCTGGTTTTCCCAAATTGAGCCGAGCCGTGTGCCCTGGAACCAGGCAAGCAATCGCGATCGAGCGGCCAGTGCAAGGGTCTTGTTCGATCAGCACCAGCTAGACCAAGTGCTCTGCCACGGTGATCCCGTGCCTGAAAATTTCATGCGCCTAGAAGGTCGATACGTGCTCATCGACTGGGAATACGCCTGCCTCGCACCTTTCTGGTGGGATATCGCAATTTACAGCTGTGAATCGAGCTATACAGAGACTGAGAGGGCAACCCTAATAACCCATTATCTTGCTGCACTAGCATCGCCATGGGGTTCCAGTTCCAGTTCCGGTTCCGCCGCGGTAGCTGCAACCCAGATGCAAACACTTGCAAAGTTTATCTCGGTATATCAGGATCTACGCGAAGTGTGGTCGCTTGCGACCGCACAGCGCGCTATTTCCTATTAATCAAACTCTGCCTGAAACCTTATGAACCAACCTACATGGCACATTCTCGGTTTCGGTGCGATCGGCCAAATTCTGCACAGCGGATTCGTTGAACAGGGTCAAAGATGTAAGGTCATCGCCAAGCCTAGCCGGGATCGAAGCGACACCCACCTTGTGACCGATGTCGGCCAGACCCGAGAGATACCGATTGAATGGGTGAAAGCTGCACACACAGGGCCAATTACGCACCTGCTGGTCTGTACCAAAAGTTACGACGCAATCGAGGCAATACAATCCGTATCAGGATGTCTCAACGCGGACTCACAAATCATAATTTTAATTAACGGCATGCTGGACACTCAGGATGTTAAAGCGGCCAGCAAAGGTGCCCAGCTCTACTGGGGGCTCACGACAGAGGGCGGCTACCGAACCTCACCACTCCATACGATACACGCAGGCACAGGCTTAACGAAACTCGGCGGCGACACCCCCCCCCTCTGGTTTGACTATTGGGTCAGGGCTCATCCGCGTAGCGAATGGGTCGAGGATATCGAGCCTCACCGCTGGCAAAAGCTCTGTATCAATGCGGCGGTCAACCCGCTCACCGCAATTAACGGCTGTGTAAACGGTGAACTTATGAATGATCCTCTAGCACACAAGACGCAACAACTGATAGCGGAACTCGGCATACTCCTGAGCACTAAAGGCTATGCAGAGATCGCTGATAGGTTTCCCGCCGTGTGTAACGAAGTTATCTATCGCACGGCGAAGAACCAATCTTCTATGCTCCAAGATATTCAAAATGGGAAGAGAACCGAGATTGATCTGATTCTCCCCCCCTTGCTCCATCTAGCTGAAAGCAACCACATCCCGGTGCCAACTTTAAGAGAGCTCTATGAGACCTTTTTGCTACGGTTCAATCGGTGAGTCCTAAAACGACACTAAGTATTGGGCTAATAGCCTTGAACAATCGCTCGATGTAAAGCGACCTTCCATCGGTTTTTGGAAGCGCCTATTGGAATAGGTTCGTGCCAAACATGTGCTAGGTCGCCCGCAACGGGAACGACTCTCAAAATGCACATTTCTCGACCACACTCGAATAAAACCTGACGCCCAGAGGGCATCTTTTTCACCGCAATAGTCTTGTTCGCCCAGATCAATTGATGGCTCGAGGCATCACGGCCAAACTCTTCGAGCAATTGACGCCAATCCTGTTCTAAGGATTTACGAATCGTTTCGATGTAAGGTTCCACGCTCCGTTCATTGAGGTGCCAGCGAATCACCGGGTGTAAGGGATCAGAAACTGGGAAAAACAAAGCCTGTAGTAAGATCAATGTTAAAGCCGACGCCGCCAAACCACCTATCCACGGCATGGCGAAGCGTGGAACACCGGATTTCCCCCCGAGCACCTGCGCGTCTTCAAACTGCGGTAAAACGAAACCAGCAGACACAGTAGGCGGATCTTCAAACAATTGAGATACCGCTGTCGCGAGCTCTATGTGAGACTCGGCGGAGTCATCTAGGCTTGCAGTTAATAGCGCTTGAAGGGGCTCCAAAGATTCGGGCCGAGCTCCGGGATCGACTGACCAGCAATCTCGCAGGACTTCAATAAGACCAGGCGCTTGGGACTCAGGCAGCCAGCGAAATTGAGCGATATCAGGTAAGACAGGATCATCAAGCTGAGCGTAGTCAAGCTCCCCGTTATAAACCAGCGGTGACAAACCGGTGAAAAGCTCAATACAGAAACTGCCAAAGGCAAAGATATCGCTTTTCTGGGAAAGTCCCAATCGACCAACATGTTCAGGCGTCATCGCATTCAAACCGACCCTAGCGCGCACACGTTCAGTATCCGGCGCTGTCAACTCAACTGCTTGGTCAACGTCCATTAGAACAACTCGCCCCAAACGAGTCAGCAACACGTTCTCAGGCCGCAAATCACCGTGCGCAATCCCGGATTGATGCAGGACTATCAATGCGTCGGCCAATTGCTGGGCTATCGTTATCCGAGCTTGACTCGAAAGGTCACCATTGCGCAAAAGAGTGGTCAAACTGACACCTTCGTAGAACCGACTTTGAATGACCAGGGCCGAAGGTAGTGAGGTCACTTGATCATACTTGATCAAGTGCTGACTCAATGAGGCCGCCTGGTTCAAACGCTCAAGTTTCTGATCCGAAAAAGGGATTTCGCCCAAAACAATTTTGATAGCGCACACTTGAGTCGATATCCTCCCCTTGATAACGAGCCCGCCCCCGCCCTCGTGGATCAAACTATCTAGCTCGTATGGCCCCCAGTTCATTATTTGAACCACTCGGGATGCAGACGAATCAAGCCAGGCAAGGACACTCGGAGAGCTCGGGCAGCTTGTTTAAAGTCGCCATATTTCTGCAGGGCTTCCACAAAAGCGGCTTCGGTGATCGATCTCGCTCTGGGGAAGCCCTCTTTATCCATGCGGCGGTAAACACTCATGCGTGACCACGCTAAATGGTTTGCCGTCGCAGTCACCTCGAAATCAAGGGCATCAAAACGCTCGCAAAACTCACGAGAGCTGATATCTCGTTTACGTGCCTTGGGTCGGTGCAAGTCAGAGGTCGCT
>JAUHWV010000126.1 GCA_030427335.1 Gammaproteobacteria bacterium
CATCAAGGTCGCGTGCGGGTAGGTGCGATGGTTGGCGCGCACGGAATGCGCCCAAGCCCACAGTGTTTGCCGCCAGTCCGCGTTCGTCGGTACGCGAGCCAAATCGACGCGCGACGCCACCTCTTCTGCAGCGCAGCGCAAAATATCTTCCTGACCGTCGAAATAGACGTAAATGGCAGCCGGCGTAACAGCAAGTGTCTGAGCCAGTCGGCGAATACTGAATTGCTCGGGGTTGGCCGAGTTCAGCAGTTCAAGCGCTTTGTCGATAATTTTATCCCGGGAAAGCTGAGCTTTGCGTCCACGAGTGGCCTTTGTTACTTCCATTACATCGTGTCAGTTGTGAATTTAAAATGGGAGTGTAGCGCGTTAACCCGCAGACAGGGAAATTCCGTTTGAGCAGAAAATCGGGAAAAATTTCACTCAAGGTGGTTGACTGAATTTACTGCTTAGTTATAACTTAACACCGTTAACTAAATAATAAGCGGCTCAATCGGGCAACCCCCTCAGAGCAAAATTAAAAATAATACGGAGGTTCTATGTCTAGTTCAGTGATTCGCGGCGGTATCGTCGTTGACGGTACGGGTGCGCCCGCCTTTGCGGCCGATGTGCGAATAGAGAATGGTGTGATAACCGACGTCGGTGCCGACGTGCAAGCGCAAGAGGGCGATCAGGTGATCGATGCGAGCGGTTGCTACGTTGCGCCCGGCTTCATCGAAACCCACACCCATTTCGATGCCACAATGTGGTGGCAGCCCAATCTAGATCCTTTGCCCGGTTACGGTGTGACCACCGCGGTGCTGGGCAATTGCGGTTTTACCGCGGCGCCGGTATCCGATGATGAGGCGGTGCGACGAGAGCTGATCAATATCTTCTCGTTCTTTGAAGATATCCCCATTTCGCCCTTTCTTGAGCACGTTCCTTGGGATTGGCGTTCCTGGCCCGAATACAAGGTTTCGATGGAAAAACACGTCAAAGTGCCTGCTAACTACGCCGCGTTCGTAGGCCACTTAGCCATTCGTTTGGTGGTGATGGGTATGGACGCGTGGGATCGCGAAGCCACGCCCGAAGAGATTGAAAAGATGTGCGCGATGCTTGATGAAGCGCTGGCGGCCGGCGCGCTCGGTATGTCGTCTAACCTATTGGATCACGACGGACAAGATCGACCCATTCCTACGATGAAAGCGGGCGATGACGAGTGGGAAGCCCTGTTTGATGTACTTGCGAAATACCCCGGTGCAACGCTTCAGGTCATCGTCGATACTTTTATGCGGAAAACCGCAGCGGAGTCGGTGGAGCGGATCGACCGCTTGATCGGTGATCGGCCCATTCGCGCGCAGGTCGCTGGTATGGCACCCACCCTGACTTTCCAGAAAGACATTGAAGAGAAAGTAGGCCCTTTGCGTAGACGCCTTGCGGCCGAGAAACGCGATATCCGAGCCGGCTTTGCCCATGTACCGCCCACCAGCGTAATCAGTATCAAAAAGTCGCTTATATTCGCGCAGTCGAACGATTATGTGTGGCACGAGGTGGTACTTGCCGAGTCAGAAGAAGAGAAACTCCGAATTCTGCAAGACGAGGACTGGCGTGCGCGGGCACGGGAATCCTGGGATGAAAAAGTCTGGCGTCACTCACCTTTCGCCAATCCGCAGAGCCTCTTGTTAATCAACTCGGAAAACGGCGTAGGCCCAATCAATATTTCGCTTGAGCAATACGCGAACGATCGAGGTTTGCACCCCTCAGACGCGATGGCGGAATGGTTCATTATCAATACCGTGCATTCGACCGTGCATATGGCGCCTTTCCCACAAGACGAGGAAATGGTGGTTGAGTTAATTAAAGACCCATGGAGTGTGCCAAATATTTCCGATGCGGGCGCACACGGGCAAATGCTCTGCGGTGGGGGTGAAAACATCAGACTACTCACCTATTACTGTCGAGAAAAGGGCTGGATTACGGTGGAAGAAGCGGTACACGCGCAGACCGGCAAGATTGCGGACTTCTTCGGATTAACCGATTTGGGCAAACTGCAGGCCGGGAAACGGGCCGACATTACGGTGTTCAACATGGATGAAATCGAGCGGCGCCCCATGAAAAAGGCCTTCGACGTGCCGGATGAGAATGGCGGCACGACCTGGCGTTTTACGCGTGATCCCGCACCGGTTCGATTAACGATGGTGAACGGCGAAGTCACTTTTGCTAATGGCGAAACCACCGGTGCGGCGCCCGGTTTGATGCTGTCGCCTTCAGCGGCTTGATGGAATAGGGGGAACTACCATGACCGATAAAGAAACGCCCTATTTGATGAAAGGTGCCAAGCCACCCACTTCGGAAAGCTCAATCTTGTTGAGCTCGTCAAGGTACCTGAATGATCCTCGTTTACGTGAGGCTATTGCTCTGCGGATGCTGGGTAAAAATGGTAACGACTTACCCTCTACCTATACTTTGCCCGCTTTATTTCAAGCCCTCGCCGAAAACGAAGATTACGAAGAGCTGTTCACCTTGATTGCTACAGAGCGTCATACGAACAAAGCCTTCGATGCGTGGATGTCCGAGGGCTTTCTGTCGACCATGTCGCGCGATGATTTTCGGGATTTTCCCGAGGGTACGGTGGGGCGTATTTACTACGAGTATCTATACGACCGTGAGTTTGAACCGAATATCGTGACCTTTAAACAACCCGAGAACGAAATGGAGTATTGGGTGATCCGGGCATCGCAGGTTCACGATGTTTTTGAGCATATTTTGGCGGGTGCGCCCTTTGATATTATCAACGAGATGATCCCAACATCGATGAAAATAGCGAATGTGCACAAGCATTTGAGCTCGGGGTTGGCGGGCAAGTTCACGATTATCAATTCGATTTTGACCACCTCGCAAATTAACCGAGCTACCTTACACTACCCCCGCTGTGTTCCCGCTCTGCTTGAGCGTTTGGAGCGCGGTCTGATGATTGGCCGGACGTCTGAGCCCTACTTTATGATGAAGTACGAGGACATCTTGCATCTTTCGGTGGAAGAGGCTCGCAAGGCGATCGGCATGAACAACACGCTCGAGGTCGATTACGGTGAGCTCTCTGATGTGATTAGTGAAGGGCAGTACTCGCGTGATGCTGCGGCCGCGGCGGCGCGCCGGCAAGAGCGACTGGCGGCTGAGGCCGCCTAGTTGTTTTAAATCGAAACGGCTTAGTTTTTCTTAATGATTGAGGGTGGGGACCCGGCGGTAGCGAAAGCTACCGCCTTTCTGGTGCGTTGGCGGCGAGTGAGTAATACCATTGCGACTGAACGACTGAACGACTGAACGACTGAACGACTGAACGACTGAACGACTGAACGACTGAACGACTGAACGACTGAACGACTGAACGGCGCTCAGCTGCACAACAGCGGAATCACTGAATCGCCACTAATTTGCTAGACACCTTTCAGTCGCACACAATAGCGGTTAGCGAACTGATCAGGGAGCGCGTCTAACCTGCCTTACCTGACGCGCGTCTCAATCTCATGATATTCGCCGAGTGTGAGCACGCTCCTAGCTTAGTAGCTGTAGCTTGCCTGTAATCCCAAGGGAATTCCTACGCCCCACATAAGCAGTAAAAACGCGGTCCAGAGCACGATAAAACTGATGGTGTAGGGCAGCATCATGGCAACTACGGTACCTATGCCCGTGCTCTTCACATATTTCTGGCAGTACACCACCACGAGCGGGAAGTAGGGCATCAGTGGCGTGATGATGTTCGACGTTGAGTCTCCGACTCGGTAGGCCGCTTGCGTTAGGTCGGGCGAAATACCAAGCTGCATCAGCATCGGTACAAAGATGGGCGCCAGCAAGGCCCATTTTGCTGACGCGGAGCCTACAAATAAATTCAGAAGCGCGGTGAGTAATACAATACCGACTACAGTGACCGCAGCGGGGAGCCCGAGAGACTTAAGTACCTCAGCGCCTTCAAGGGCCAAGAGAATGCCTAAATTAGACGCGCCAAAGCTGTAAATAAACTGCGCGATGAAGAACATGATTACGAGGTAGTAGCCCATATCCTGCATCGATTTGGTCATGCCTTCGATCACGTCTTTAGAGCTTTTCACGGTGCCAGCGCTGATGCCATAGACCACAGCGGGCAACAGAAATAGCACGAAGATCAAGGGTACGATCGAGCCCATTAGGGGCGCGCCGAACTCAGTCAAGGTTCCGCCGCTGCCACGCCAAGCCGAGCCATCTGGCCAGGCACTGGCGATGAGCAAGACTGTTGCCACAGCCATGCTGAGGAGTGCGCGATTCAAAGCGCTGCGCTCAAGTTCGGATAAGCCATCGATCCCCTCAGAGGCCTCAATGTTTTGATCCAAAGGTGTTGCGCTCAACCGCGGTTCAACGAATTTATCCGTTACGAACCAGCCCAATCCCACGATGACCAGAGACGACAGTGCCGTGAAGTAATAGTTATTGAGTGGGTTCAGGGTAATGTCCGGGTTGAGGATCTGTGCTCCCGTTTGCGTTATACCTTGGAGCATGGGGTCAATGGCCGAGGGAATGAAGTTGGCCGAGAATCCGCCTGATACGCCGGCAAAAGCGGCGGCGATGCCAGCTAAAGGATGGCGGCCTGCAGCATAAAAAATAACGCCGCCCAGGGGGATCACCAGAACGTAGCCCGCATCCGCTGCGGTGTGGCTTACAATACCCACCAAAATGATCATGGGGGTGAGTAACCAACGGGCCGTCACGTTGAGCAAGGCCTTGAGGCCGGTGTTTATAAAGCCGGTATGTTCAGCAACGCCGATGCCGAGCATGGCCACAAGAACCACACCGATGGGGTGGAAATGGGCAAAATTCTTGACCATCTGAGTCATGAAGGTGGTGAGCGCGTCGGGCGAGAGCTGATTATGCACTACCACGGCCTGCCCCGTGCGTGGGTCGATCAGGTCATACGAAAACAGCGAGAAAAGTGCAGATAGAATCCAAACGAGAAAAAGTAAGCCCACGAACAGCATGGCGGGGTCGGGTAAGGCATTGCCCCAGCGCTCGATTTTGGCAAGGGCGCGTTGGCCCAGAGTTGCGTGTTTCATAGCCCATTCCTTAACTGCTTAAGTTTCCTGAATTGGACGTGATTCGTTAGAAGAGGTCAAGTTTAACGGGTCGGGTATTCTACACACTTTGCTGATGTCCACGACGCTGCGCAGATGTCGAGGACAGTAGGCTGGTGTGGGGAATACTATGCAGATGTCTACTACACTAAGTTGATATAGAACACGTTGCGCAGATGTCGAGCTCACTAGGCTGCTGTCTGACAAGGTGAACTGATCTTGAACACATTGCGCTGACTTCGATAACGTTTCGCCGATATCTAATAAGCTGGAGTGATCTTGAATACGCTACGCTAATGCCTAACACAATGTGTTGTGATCAGGCTGCCTAGCCGATTCCTTTCTGGAAGCCTGAGCGTCATTCTTTGGCTAAAATCAAATATAGTCCGTTCCCGTGTTGCGAGTGTGTCTGGCTTGCGGTGAAATGACGGAAAGAGACAACACAGAAAAACTTGATATGAGCCGGTTTTGCAGTAAATGCGGTACCTCTATGGTCGAGCGTGAGCCCGACGGTGATCACAAGCCTCGGTGGTGCTGTGACGCCTGTGGGTTTATTCACTATGAAAACCCTAAGATCATCGTGGCTTGTATCGCGACGGTGGGCGACGAAGTGTTGTGGATCAAGCGCGGTACGGCACCTAAAAAAGGCTGCTGGGCTCAACCTTCGGGTTTTATGGAAAATGGCGAGACCCCGGAGCAGGCAGCAGCACGAGAGCTGTTTGAAGAGACCGGTGCGGTGATTGATCCAAACGATCTAAATTTATTTTTGGTAGGTTCGCTACCGGCTATCAGTGAAGTTTACCTGGTGTATTTCGGCGAACTCAAAGAGTTCAACGTTGCTCCGACAGCGGAAGCGCTCGAAATCAAATTGTGCGATGAAGCCAATGCACCCTGGGCAGAATACGCTTATCCCGAGGTGATCGAGGCGACTCGACAGTTCTATCGTGATCACCAAAAGCGGCAATATGGTGTGTACCGAGGCCGCTATGTCGACGGTGTTAATACGATCGCAAGTGTGAATTGAGAGCGTCACTACCAATCAACTCACTGGCGGCGTGTAGTTTTATAGAGCGTAGTGCGTTCTTCAGCTAGAGAGACGCGGTCATTCCATCCGTTCGTGATCGCGCCGATTCGCCTGCGGCAAGTGTTCAGCCCTACTGATTTACCGGAAGTCTGACTCTGACTACAACCCCAAGCGCGTCCTCTCGGTTCTTAATTTCGATCTGACCCTTGTGAAACTCGGTGATCAAGCGCGCGATATACAGGCCGAGGCCCAAGTGCGGATCTTGACCCTGCACATGCCCCGTTCGCACCGAGACCATGGAATCAAACAGGCGGTCCTGCATGTCGACTGGAAGCGTTGGGCCCAGATTGGCGACGGAAATCTGTAGTGATCCTGAGCGCTGCTCAAGGTTCACCTGAATCGAGGACCCACGCTCGCTGAACTCGACTGCATTCGCAATGAGCTTATCCATCAATTGAGCGAGCAGTTCCGGCGCGCCATCAATCGGTGCTGGGGCATCGGCGTGCAAATCAAATTGAGCCTCAGGGTAAGCCAGACGGTAGCCCTGGATACACCCGTCCAAGAGTACGGCTAGGTCGAATTCGGATTTCTCGGCTTGGAGCAGGCTCTCCTCTAATCGCGAGGCTTCGCTCATATTAGTGAGTATCTTAGAGAGCCGATCAAGTCCGTCTTTGGCGCGCTGTAGATAAACCGAATCCGAAAGACTCTCGTCTTCCATATCCAATGTTTCGAGCGAGGATCGCACCACCGCGACGGGGGTGCGCAGTTCGTGCGACAGTCGCGATGACATGTTCTCGAGGTAGTTGTGATACTGCCCCAACCGCTTGAGCATATCCGCGAAACTGCGCGAGAGATCGCCGATCTCATCTTGTACGGGCGAGGCCACAATCGGCGC
>JAUHWV010000003.1 GCA_030427335.1 Gammaproteobacteria bacterium
CAGCAGACAGCAGACAGCAGACAGCAGACAGCAGACAGCAGACAGCAGACAGCAGACAGCAGACAGCAGACAGCAGACAGCAGACAGCAGACAGCAGACTTGACCGAGCATTTACTTGGAGTTTCACTTTTGAGCGACAGTCCGAACCAATTTGATGTGCCCGATATCGATCTCGAAACACTCGATTACAATGAACGGTATGCCTTGCTGAAGGCGGAGTTTTTGAAGCAGACCGCCAAAATGCCATGGGCCGATCTTCAAACCTACTATGCACGGGGCAATGTGATTGTCGTTGCGCCTAAACTTGATCTGGTTGATGTGGCAGTTCAGTTGGGGTTAGACAACACGGCTCAGTTTGAGGCTTGGATTAAAGCCGGGGAAATTGCACCCGCTCAGGATTCTGATGCGCAAGCTTGGCATGATGACGGCGCCACACTTTGGGTCACGGTTGCGGCACCTTGGGTATTGGTTCAACAGCGTGAAGAGGCTTAGGGGCAATTAAAATTCTGGCATACTGCGACTCGGTTGATCACTGAATCGAACGTGTTTCTTTTTTTCTGGCGCTAGATCAAATCGCTGGCAAAGGGGTCGGAGAGCACTCCGGCCCGTGAATGCTGCCTGCCACCCGCCGATCGCTCAACGACGGATACCTCAACGAGCACCTCTAACTCATGGCATTGCACAATGTCAGCCGAGCGGAGACAGCCTATTCTAAGCGGGCGCTCACACAACACGACGTTGTGTGCGCGAGCGTGCCATGGATGGCCTTGAAGCGTTCCGCGTGAATAGGCTGTGCAACGAGGCGAATCGAGCGCGTCTGTAACAACTATAGTTGACACGTTGAACGTCGTGTGCGCGAGCGTGCCATGAATGGCCTTGAAGCGTTCGTTGTGAATAGGCTGTGTAGCGAGACGATTCCGTTTTTACGAACCAACGCAAAGCTTTTAATTACGCCTGTTGGGTCAGATGCTTCCAATCTGACCCGCGCCCTTAGTTCGACGTCCGCATGGTGAATAGGCTGTGAGGCGAGGCGATTTAGCTACTTTCCGACTAAAGCGCCGATTTTAATTGCGCCACTGGGGTCAGACTCGGCCAATCTGACCCGTGCCGTTGATCTGATCCGTGCAACTCCACACTTTGTGGTGTTGGGGTGCCTCAAGGCGTATGCAAGCTTAGTGGCGTATCGGGGCCGGGCGCCCCTCAAACACAGTGCCCCAAATTGGAATATCTCGAAACCCCTCTGCGCCCACTTCGTAAGGATCTTGTTCAAGAACGACGAAATCCGCCTTCTTGCCCGCGGTGATACTGCCGATCTCATGCTCCATGCCCACCGCCCAAGCGGCATCAATGGTTATGGCCCGCAAGGCTGCGTCTAAACTTACGCGTTCGTCTTGGCCTGTTCTGTTGCCGTTGATGGTTTCACGGTTGGCGGCGGTCCAAGCCAAGGTGAGGGGTTCGAGTGGCGCCATGGGTGAATCTGAATGGAACGTGAAGGGTACGCCGAGTCGTTCGAGTGACCCGAGTCGTACCATTTGCTCTGCGCGTGTGGGGCCGATTTGATCAGTAGAATAAATATCCGACAGTATGTAATGGTAGTACGGATTGGCCGATACAATGGCGCCAAGTTCCTTTATGCGTCGAGACTGTGTTTCGCGACTGTAGGCAAAATGCTCCAAAGCGAAACGGTGATCCCATCGAGGGTGCTCCGCAAGCAAGCGCTCCAGTAAATCCAAGGTTCGCTGGGTTGCTGCATCACCGTTGGAGTGGGCGTGGAGTTGGTAACCGGCTTTCCAGAAAGCGCGAGCGTATTCATACAGCGGGTCCTCGGGTACCAGCCAAACACCTTCATGACCGTCTAGATACCCCGGTGCCCCGAATTGAGCGAGAGCTGAAAAAATGGCGCCGTCGACCATGAGTTTGAAGTGATCGCGAACGGACACCTGACCGTCATATTGCTCTCGCCATTTTGCCGTTTGCTCGACCGCTGCGTCGGGGGGGATTCCCATCTGTATAAACTTGCTGATAACCGGTGTTAGAACTAGTCGCATCGGTGCATGTGATGAGGTCACGACTTTGTCGAGCATGGCGAGCTCAGTGTGTGGGTTCCCTGAGATTCCGAGCCCCATATCCACAGCGGTTGTCACTCCGCCTCTGTGAACCATTTCTAGAAAGTTGGCAGTGCCTGCTAGGTAATTGTTAGGCTCGAATAGATAGCTGAGTTTGGGGATGATGGCAAATAATCCGTTTTCCCAAAAGTGTCCGGATGCCCAGTTCGCTTCACCGTGTGCCCTCTCTGCATCGGCCTGCGTTATTCCGAATGCCTCAAGCGCTTTGGTATTAAAAATGACCTCGTGGAAAGAGCGTTGCCAGATAAAAACAGCTTGACTGGGGAACCATGCATCTAGGTCCTGGCGTCGAACTTTGCCGTGCCACAGTTCATGGTAACCCCAGGCTCCAAAAGGGGTGTCAGAGGTGTGTTGCGCCGCTAAGTTTTGGAGTTGAGTCTGATAGTCTGCTGGGGTCTTTGCTCCGGGAAACTCACCCGTTGGGAGGCTCCAGTCATCGGGAGCCAAGAAGGCGAGTTGTGTCAGAATTGCGGGCAGACTTGGATGTACATGAGGGTCGATAAACCCGGGCATGATAATTTTGTCCTGAAAACGTCTATCAACTTGGCCGCCGCGCGCATCAATCCAGACTTGCAGCGATTCCTCTGTGCCAACCCCAAGGATGATGCCGTCTGCAACCGCCACTGCGCTCGCGCGAGCTTGCGCGGGCTCCATTGTGATGACTGACTTTGCCGTAAATATCGTTACCGGCTCCGCTTGCGCGGCAAAAGACGCCGCTAGCATTAGAGAGATGAATAGGGTTCGCATATGATGTTCCCAGCCTGTGGCGAGGTCTTTTTCAAGTTTATGAAGTAATGTTTGTCGTTTGTCGTTTGTCGTTTGTCGTTTGTCGTTGTTCTCTTGGCCCCTACTTTATGAGAGTGCGGGATACTTGATGCAGCAAATGATCGCTCCTAACGCGTCGTTAAACGTCGCCCGGCTCCGGCATTAGTCAGTTTGCCTTGCTCAACGGTCACCTCGCCATTCACGACAACCCATTCAATTCCTGAGGAGGGTTCATACGGCGTACCGTAGTCGGCGACGGCGTCGATCGTATTGGCATCAAAGATGACAAGATCGGCGTCCATTCCGGTTTGAATGCGGCCCTTGTAGCGAAAATCGGGAGCAAAGGCTTCTAGCCACTGCGCCTGCTTCAGGCTCATCTTCGCCAAAGCATCAGAGAGTGTGAGTACCTGCTTATCCCTCACATAGTCACCCAATACCAGAGAAAAGGTGCCAGAGATATTGGGGTTACTGAATTGAGCGCGGCTGAATGCGGGTAAGGCGTCCGTCGATATCATCATGTCGGGCCATTGAAGTGCGGTGACAAGCCACTCCTCTTTTACATAGTGATGGTTCACCGCTCCGCTTGGGCGGTTTTTGGCGAAGTAGTCCCAGCGCTCTTTGGTTAACCATTCGCCCGTCTCAACCCACTGTACATCTTCATAACTGATATTAAAGATGGCTTGCCAATCCCGTTTGCGAAACACATCGGCCGATATCGAGGTTCCACCCGCGAGATAGCTGAGTGTCTCGGTCGCTACCGGTATTCCCTTGGCGCGGGTCGCATCAATTCGCTTTAGCCAGTCGCCTACGCCCTGCATTGCGTTATGCGTAATGTGGCAAATGAATACGCCGGTTTTGTACTGTTCAGCTAGAGCGAGGATCTCCTCGAGCCCTGCTGGGTCGCCGGGCATGCCTCGCCGCACATGCGTGAACACAGGAACTTGGTGTTCGCTTGCCACCTCGAAAATCATTTCGAGCTCGGTTTCGCTAACGGCGTCGGTCATGTAGTCCAGCAGTAAGCCGATTCCGAGTCCGCCTTGGGCAAGACCTTCGGCGAGGTGGTTGCGCATTTCCTCAATTTGCTCGGCTGTCGCGACTTGTTGCCACGCTGGGCCTTTCATTGTCGCCAGTTTATCTTTGTAAAAAAAGTAGGGTTGATCACGCCCCTCGATCACCTTCATTCTGATGGCGTAGTACCCTACAGATGCGCCGAAGTTGAGTCTGGGGTGGTCTTGAATCGCATCACCGTATAGGTAGTTAGGGTAGGCTCCGGCTTCCGTATCGAGCTGTGTGGTGACGCCGTCTAAGGCATTCAGATCTTGACCGAAAGGTGTTGGCGTGTGGCTGTGTATGTCAATAAAGCCAGGCGCGACCACAAGATTAGACGCATCGATTGACTGCCTACCCGTTAAAGCATCCGTACTTATTGCAGCAATTCGACCAGCGCGTATCCCTATATGGCGTGTTGCATCCAGCCCGGACTCCGGGTCGATGACGCGACCGTTAAGGATAACCAAGTCGAATTCCGAGGTCGACGCAGCCAAAGAGGCTAGGCACAAACTTGCGGCGCCGATGATTTTTATAATGGAAGGCATGGTGCGTCCTACGGAAACTTCAGTTCGATTATGAAAGCACAGTTTGATGGTCGACTCAAGTCTCAAGTCTCAGTTTGATCCTGGTGAGGCAGGAAGACATGGAGCCAAAAGACCGATCTACTCTCTGATAATTTTAATCCAGTCGCCAACTCGGGGTTCTCCTTCCGGATAGAGACCATTGATGAGTCGGAGTTGGTCTTCGGCATTGGGCAGAGAACTGTTCGCTGCGAGGCTAGCGAGAGTCGCACCGCGTGGGAACTGTATGAACTCAACGAAGTAGCCATCGCCCACCGCTTTTTCTGTGGGGTGAATGGGGCGGAAGCTTTCAATCATAGGCAGTATGAGGCTATCACCACTGCTGAAATCGCTGGCGGTTCCCTCAAATCGGTACGCAAGCCCCTTAAAATAAATTACGGCGAGTCGTTTGCTTGTCCCATTGGCGCTCGCGACCGCGGTGTAGCCCGTGAGACCTGCGTTATCGAGGGTTTTGCCTTCATTGAGCGAGCCGCTCGCTTGAGATTCCAAAAATGCTTGTGGTGTTTGCTCTTTCGGCTCGCGGCTGAGTGTGAGACTAAGCGACATCATTTTCCCGGGATCTTCGGCAATGATCTGGTCAGCGCGTGTTGCCACCGTCCAGTTTTCAGGGTGGGCAAATGTGAATCCCAGTTTGTTGTGATAGAAACGATTGTCTTCTCGTTTGCTCTGAATACTGTCGCCCCACACTAATCCATCTAGATGGGTTCTCAGTGGTTCAGACGGAACCAGGTTCTCAACCTCGGCCTCTTCAAGTTGGCTCGCTGTGCGAATGACTTCTTGCAGGCGCTTATCGTTTCGAGGGTGGGTAGAATAGAGGCCGTGGTAGGTGCCCGCACTTCGGCCCGATGCCGTGGCTTTGGCTCTCTGATAGGTTTCTTGGTCTTTGAGCACCCCAATAACAGCGAGTAGGGCATCGGTGTCGTAACCCGCTTTGTGCATGTAGCGCGCTCCGAGGCTATCGGCTTCGAGCTCCATTTCGCGGCCGTAGCCGCTAATCAGTTGGGCGCCGTACATATCCGTCGCCTCGGCCAAATTGCCGCTTCCGGTTAAGATATAGGCCGTGACCGATAGCACCTTGCTCGTTGTTTTAGCGGTTTTTTGGCGCGCCGAGTGACGTGCTGTTACGTGTCCAATTTCGTGGGCGAGTACACCCGCCAATTCGTCTTCGGTATCGAGGTAGGCGAGTAGACCACGATTGACATAAACGAAGCCCCCGGGGGTCGCATAGGCGTTGATCGCTGGATTATCAATGACGGTAAAGGTGAACTCCGCATCAGGCATATCGCTTACTGACACCAGCTTTTGGCCTACATGTGATACATAGGCCTGTACTTCGGCGTCATCGTAGAATCCGCCTTGTTGCTTGAGCTCATCGTACATTTTTTGGCCAATTTCGCGTTCACCGCTGCTCGTGCTGAGTACGATATTCGCGCCACCTGTAGCGGGGTTCACCGAACAGCCCGATATTGAAATTCCCAAAAAGCCTATTAGGGCTATGCTCTTAAAGATACAGGGCTTCATACCGCTTACCGTTTAATAGCTTGCTGAGAGAAATTGCAGCAGCTGTTCGCCAATACCTTCACAGGCGGTGCCCTGAACAGGCGCAATGATGGGGATGGGAATAACCACTGCTGGCATGTAAGACTGGCCGCTCGTGCTGGTATTGATTCGGCCAACCTCGGCAAGATTACTGAAATCCCAGATAACCGCCTCGTAGTTTGAGGCATCGCTCCACGTGCCGAACCCGAAGCATCCGGCACCGGTGGGGCCCACGCCACAAGTCATCGAACCAGCGGCGTCGACTCGTTCGGTGTTACCGTCAATCCAGATCATATATTGTGCGTCGAGCTCTTTTAGTTTGTTCGCTACGGCGGGTTGGCCCAGTAATTCTTTGATCGCGCTGGGGTGCATCGGCGCCGTTCGTGGCTCGAACCAGGGGTACAGTTCGTCAAGAAAGGCCTCTTCTTGAATGATGCCGATCGTTTCGTCTCGCCGTTGTATGTGTTGGCGAACACACTGTACAAAGTCTTTCTCGGTGTCATAGTCGCTGGCATGACGGCGCCCCAATAGCACGACAGAGGATGCTCCGACGCCCGCTTCGGGCCTGTTGTAGGTCATCTCATCAATTTTTGCGGTAACGCAGCCCTGCAGCAAAATTGCACCCGCCACATTCATTGCGACTCGAGTTAGGTTCACTATGATCTTCATGGCGTGCCTCCCGACGAGACTGGTTCTGCGCTGATCCTGTTTTCTTGCAACCAAGTTCTAACAGCCGGCACTCTTGGGAAGTTAACGGCGAAGTTCGCTCCCGCGTCTCGAAGTGCCACAACCGCTGCCGCCTCGACCGCCTCTTGCGCGCCGAGCATAAAGGCCTCGGGCGTTTTCCCATAAGCTGTCATGGACCATTCACTGATAGGGCTCATGTCTGGGTTGTTCAAGATGACGTCGTATTTGAGCCAGATTTCATACACTTTGCTGTTGGTTTGTGCAGGTATGGCGTATTGCAGATCGGCGATGGTCGGTATCAGAATGGCGTCGACCTGCGGTTGGCTGGGGGTCGACTCAGCTGGCTCCTGAACGTCATCACCGGTTTCGGGAAGAGCATCAAGATACACGACCTGTTCAAACAGATGTGTCAAGATGCTCTGCCACAGCGTTACTTGCGCGGCACCTGTTTCCACGACCCACGAGCGTTCGGTTTTTTCTTCTGGGTCATCGACGAAGGTGTGTGTTTTAAATTCTTCGCTAAAGAAAACGCCGACTTTAGCGGGTAGGGGGTCGAGAACGGGCGTTGGGAACTGACTTTGGACGACGACTTGGTTGGCACCGCAGCCGGACATAAGCAGAGCGAGGCACAGTAATAATACGCCCCGCAGTTGCGCCATCTGGCTAACGATAGTCGTTGAGTCCAACAAATGTACCTCCGTTGCGAAAAGTAAGTTCCCGCATGAGCGTAGCAAAGCGTACACCGGTTTGGTTAGTGTATGCCTCTGGAGAAAATTGTACAGGGAAACCGACGGCGTGAATGCGGACCTTGCGCGTGCCATCTGCCAGTTCCGAATTCAATTGATCAACGGTATCCACAACTCGGGCTATGGATTCGCCTGAAAACTCATCTCCTAATACGTATACGCTGATCTTTTTCTGCGGATCATAGAAGCTACGGATCGCCTGTGTCAGCCCTTCTACCGGGCTTGAATTGCTGAACGGGTTCCAAGTACGCAGGTTATTCAAAATAATCTGACGACGCGCCGGCGTGTCGGGTATCCACTCGCCGCGATAACGCGAAAACAAGTAGTTCCCCATATCATTAAGTACTTGAATTCCCTTAACCTCGGGGTAGAGGCTTAGGGTGTTCTCCATCTCTCTTAGCATGCGTGGCCAAGCATAGGAAAACATCGAGCCGGATGTGTCGATAACGAAAATAATATATTCACTGTCTACTGGAATACCCGCAACCAGGTTGTTCTTAGACTGATATTGGAGACCCAGCAGTCTCTGCATTTCCTCGGTAAGGGACTGCTTGGCTTCGGCCAGTTGTTCAATGATGATGGAGTCACTGGAACGTGAAACTTTATCGTCCTCTAAGCGACCGTTTAGCCCCGCTAAGCGAGAGCGCATAATGGCGATACGTTCTTTTATGTCGGAAAGCTGTTCTTGTTTCGCGTTTAGATCGCGATTGAAAATCGCTGTTTCGCCACGAATTTCAAACAGCTGATTTTGCAGATCAGCAACGCGCCCTTCCAGAGTGATACTGGATTGTTCCAGTATTTGGGGCTGCACGGTTTTGGTGATCATCAGCAGCAGAATTACCGCACCGAAACCACAGCAAATCACGTCTAGAAACGACAGAGAGAAGGCTTCCGTTTCTCGGCGTTGGCGCCGCATTAGGGCCAGTCCTTCGATGGGCTGATGAACGAGCCGCGGGTGGTTTGAGCCAACTGCCAATAATAGGCGGCAGCGAGCGGGTCACCCTCCATGGGCGCTAAGATCGTGTTTACGGGTACTCCGTGTGGCAAAATTTTAACCGCGTCGCGGAATAAGGCTTCACGCTCGCGACTTGAGATTGTGTTCGCTTTGGGCGCTTTTTCGCCTTGTGTGGGAAGGCCGTCGGTTATCAAAAAGATGTTATCGGGTTGGGGGCTGAGCTTATTCAAGACGTCAAAGGCGGCGTAGAGATTGCTGCCTTTGCTGGGTAGGAGACTGTTCACCGCTTCACCGACTTGCTCAAGCTGGGCCTGATTAGAAACGTCCATCCATCGGTTTGCTGTTTCGGGAAGTACAGTTTGTGCTGTCTCGTTGAAGGTGATCACTTGATACTGAGCCGAAGGTGGCAGCTGTGCGCTGAGCCAACGAACCGTATTCGCGCTTCGCCGCCATTTTGGTGATTGTGCCTGTATCTCTGGGCTCATATTGCGCAAGCGAATTACGTTAACAATGCGTTGATCCAGCATGCTGGCAGAGGTGTCTAGTAGGATGGCAATGTGTCTGCCACCCAGGTTAAGCCCCGTTAGGTACTGTCTGTTGCCATCCCCGGCGTAATCACGTGCGCTGCGCCCGGCGTTCTTCGCTTCATCTATGCGGAGCTTCTTGACCTCTTGTTCCAGTGCGCTTAGTTCGGCTTTTAATTGTTCTATGAGGCTATCTTGGCCGTCACTATTTTCGTTGAGTTCAGCGATGAGTCGCTGAAGCTCGGTCATTTCATCTTGGATTCGCTTGGCTTCGCCTTCGGCAGTTACGACGTCAAGGTTGACTGTGTCGAGAGTATTTTTGAGGCGCACCAAACCTTCGGTCCCTTCGCGTATGTCTTCCTCGAGCAGGTTGATCTCGGACAGAAGATCCGCATTCAAGGTCTTGGCTTCGAGCTCAAGCGAGTGATCTATAATTAAGAAAACCAATACAACTGCGCCGAAGCCGCAGGACATAATATCTAGGAAGCTAAGATTAAAAGTTGTAAAACGCCGCTTCGGTCGAGCCATGGCGTCACTCTTCGAGTTCGATCACGGTCATGATTGCCCCGTTGATATTGAGCTTATCTCCTGCGCGCAGGGTTTGTCGCTGTGTCACAAGACGACCATTCACGGTGATGAGCTCGGGCGCAGACGTGCTCAGGCGGAGCTCATCTCCGTGGAGGCTGCTGTTCGGTGCGTTAAGGGCGAGCCAGTTTAGTAGGTCTACTGCACGGTGATTTCTCAAGCCCATCAGCCTGCAGTTCGCTGTCTTAGCCGCTACAGATTCGGCTTGCTCTTCGTTTAAAACTCGACTTTGAGTCGGGAACTTATCGATCAAGGTATAAGAGTCGTAGTCTCGCGAGAGTGCTACGATTTGATCGAGGCTCGCAAGCATCGAGCCTTGCGAAACAGGAGTTGTGCGCCAATGTTCGGGGAAAAACCGTTTGCATCCGTAGCCATGGTCTTCAATCAAACAGTGGGCATCTTCTGGGTTAAAGCGGGCTACTGCGTCGATTAGCGGTTGGAAGGCCTGTTTCAATTGCGTAATGGACAAAGTGGCAAGGTGACTTCCGCATTTAAACTCGAGGAGTTCGTCATCGGAGCTCAGATGCCGTGTCGTTAGCTGATCACTCAAGACCTGTTCGTCTTTTCCCGAGCGCAGTGCGTCATAGCGGGTTTGCTCGATAAACGACTTGTTTACGTGATACAAAATTCGGTCGCGCAAAGGCAGTATGCCTTGACCGGCGATGCTCGTGCTCCGTTTGACAACGTACTCGCCGTTGACCTCGTGAATTTCACTGATGAGCAGTTGCTGCAGGTGCAGCTCTATGTGGAGTATCCTCTTGCCCGTACCGCTGAAAGTGGCTTGGATAGCGCTGCGATGGACCAGCCGATGCGCTTTGAGTGGCGTCGCTTGAATAATCCCCAAGAGCAAACTGAGTTGCTCGTCTGAGTAGTGCCCCGGCACGCTGACGAGAACGGTTTTTTCGCTTTCTTCGCCCAGCTGAGTGAGATGGGTGTGAATCAAATCGGCGTGGTGACGCGCATCCCCGATTTGGGGGTTTAAAGGCTCGACCGAGGGCTGCATCCAAAAACGACTGAGCGTGAGCCCTGGATTCGCTTTTTGTAAAGGCCAAGCAGCGGATCCGAATCGATATTCTCGTCCTGTCCAGACCGCGATGCCCGCATGTTCAGCGCAGGATTCCCCGTTACCGAGAAGGATATTGCTGTCGCATAGATCGAGGAGGTAGGTGCTCATATTAGTGATTCACCAAAAATCGAAGAAGTTGCTTGTCGGCATAGCGCTGGCATTTAAGAACCAGGCGCTCTTGCGAGTGCTGTAGCTGGTGCAGACAAAACATGATAATGATGCTCAAAACGAGGGCCACGAAGGTACTGTTGAAGGCCACGCCTAAGCTTACGGTAACGCCAGAAATATCGCCCTCGACGGCTTTGTAAGCCTGACCCAGAGCGTCTCCGATCCCGCGCACCGTGCCGATAAATCCGATAGAGGGAATGGCCCAAGCGATGTAACGTACCATAGATAACTCGGAATCGAGACGGTCGGCTTCAGTCTCACACTGTTCTCTCACCGTGTCTGAAACCGCGGGAATACTGCCCGTGGTGGCAAAGCGTTGCAGTGCAGATGAAAGTGTTCGTGCAAGCAAGAAGTCCTGTTGATCTTCTGGTAGGGATTCAATAATGCGCCCATAGCCTCTTGCATCGGAGGGCAGTACGCTGGTTCCCTCGGGAATGTTGAGCAGTGGTTGCTCGGTTTGAGCTTGTTCGGTGAGATTGAGCTTGAGCTTGTAGCCCATGATAGCCAGTGCCCAGAGCAGTAGAATAAAGCAGGCTTCTTGTTCGTAATCTCGGATCACTACAAAAAGGCTGCGGCTGGGCACAAAGTCTTGTCCACTCGCCTGCAGTGCCATCTGCGCAGCAATGTGTGCATCGGCGCTTGGCCTGACTAAACCCACGTAGATGCCATGCACTAGAATCGTTGCGATTAACAGTGCGGCGACCTGAAATAAAAACTCGTTCTTCGTGAGTAACTTCATATTTGAATCCTAGATGTCGACTGGGAAGGCAACCGACAAATCCTCGGAGACCTGCTCGGATGCTTCATAGTCAAGTATTGATGCTGCTGACGCTGGTGCTGGTGCTGGTGCTGGTGCGGGCGCGTCGACTGCAGGGCTAACGGTGTCTTTCTGCGCAGTCGGCTTCTCGTTCGGGCTAGCCGACTGCGTTTGGTCGGTGTTCTTGATGAGGTCAGTGCTTGGATCCGCAGTCGTTTGCGCAGCTGTTTGGAACGCAAATAAAATGCCGGCAATTAGAGGCCACCTTGCTTTGTATTTGTGCTTCATTGTCTTTTTCCTTATTCAGCGTAGCGGGCGATTCTAAATCCAAGGTCGTCTCTACCGCGTGCGCCGTAGTCGCGATAGCTTAACCTGAGCTCCGCCAGCTTTGAAAGTGACCAGCTCGCACCCTTAACCACGTAGTTGTCGCCGGTCTGTGCGCCCATGGGGTTGATCTGTGGGGCTTGGTTGGGAGCGGGGATTTCGTAGACATCGTGGGACCATTCCGCGACATTGCCCGCTAAGTCAAACAGACCGTAGGGGCCGGCATTGAAGCTCGCGACGGGGGCGCTCACTATGTGTCCATCTTGGTAGTCCGCCACGATTCGGCCCGTGACATAGGCGCTACTGGCATCGGCGAAGTTCTCTGTGCGATCAGCGGGAGGGAAGGTATCGCCCCATAAGAAGCGCTTCATACCCGTGGACTGCCAGCGAGTAATAAACTCCCATTCAGCCTCGGTGGGCAGCCGATAGCCTATTGATACTGGGTCGAAGCCCACTACGATGCCATCTTGCTCCAAGTAAAAGGGTGTTAAGCCTTCTTGTCGGCTTAACCAATTACAAAATTGCGCCGCCTGTTGCCAGCTGACACCTACTACGGGCTGTGTGTCACGATTTAGGCTATTTCCTTGCACGGCGCCGGAATTGTGCTCTGATGCAAAAAGACGAAACTGGGCATTGGTTGTCTCGGTTTTGGCGATGTACAGTGCGCGATCTAGCTTAACCTGTTGCTCCGTCTCGTTGGCTCGTCTACCCGAGTCGCGGCGCGAACTTCCGGTAGTAAAAATCCCTGCATCGCGGGGGTCAATTAACTGCATTTCCAAACCGACCCGACTACGATACTGCCGCGGCATTCGAGCTGCGCGCGCTTCTGCCTCGGTGAGGAGGGCGACTTGCACCACCTGTTCTAAGCCTTTGCGCGGTGTGATTTCAGTCTCGAAGGTTTCGTAGCCATCAAGCTTAACTTGTATGGTTTGGGGCCGCTCCGCTAGAGTCAGACTCTGTGATCCGCGTCCAACAAACTCCCCGTTTATTGAAAGCTGTGCATTTTCTGGCGTGATTTGAAAGTGAACAAGGCCCGATGAGTTAGACAGTTGAACCCGGTGTTGATCGGTTGTTCCTGGATCAAGGCGTTTGGTGAGACGTGAGGATTCGAATCCGGGCTTACTTATCACAATGTCATGATTTTCGCCGGGTGTTAAAGACAGCGTCAATGGCGTCAGCCCGCGATAGGTGTTGTTCACCAAGACGGTGGCTTGTGAGGGCACGGATTTGAGTGTCAGTACGCCCGCCGCTGGCGTAAGCCTTACGGTGTTGAGTTTCTGTGCTTCGAGTGCGTGTACCTCAAGTGTGAGGTTATGATCCTCATAGGCTGACTTCTGCAGCTGAATTTCACGCGTGCCAGCCAGCATTTCTATGACCGCCGGTGTGATGGCGGCAAGCTCACCGTCAACTAACACATTTGCGCCTGAGGGCTCCGAAGTGATCTCAATTTCGGCCCAGTTTGGGATGAGCTCGAAAGAGATGGTTTCCTGCAGTCCCTTTCCTGCCACACCAAACTGAATTTCAGCATCTTGATATCGCGGTGCCGATATTGTCGCTGTGTAATCGCCTGGTTTGAGTTCGGTTATCTGATCGGCAATGACTTCACCATTCACGACCACCTGCGCCCCGCTTGGTTTGGTCAGGAATTGTACTTTACCAGGAAGCGCTGTGAGCGAAATCGTAACCGACTGGGATTCCGATTCAGCTACCGTAATGCTGCGTTCAGTCGGAAAGAAACCAGGCGCCTCCACTTTGATCGTATACTCGCCCTCAAGTACCAGGAATCGCTCGCCGAACGGAACAGCTAGGCCACCGTTAACCGTAACGGTTCGATTATCTGTAGCTGGAGTTAGTACCGTTAGTGCTCGCGCGCTCAACAAAAAGAGCAGGATTACAGCGATCGACAAGCCCAGCGAAGCGAGCACGATCGCCCGAGGAGATATCCGCTTGCCACGCTGAGTGGGGTTCGTTGAGGAGCTTCTCGCTTCGAAGGAAACGGGCTGAACTTTGCGTTCGGGTTCGCTCATTAAATGGTCTCAGTGCACACAATGTGAAGATTCATAGTGCCCGAATTGGGCTCTATTCTGACGGTTTTCAAGGTGTCTCTATACCCTATGCGGGTTCCCCTAAAGGTATATTCGCCGGGGCGTAATCGAGTCTCAAGTCTCTCCACTGTGCCCAGTCGCATGTGTCGTACGATAGTGAGTTCTGTTAGGCCATCTGATGTGAGAATAATCGGGATCTCTTGGTTTGCGCTGTCGAGTAACCGACGTATGGACTCAATTTGTTGCTCCAGATTTTTTCTGGGGGCCACTTGGGTATTCGCGCTTTGCACCAGCGCTTCAGTCGCCTGAGCGACTTTAACATCCTCGAGGCGATTGGGCTGTGCTATAACGGCCTCGAGCTTTTCGTGGAGTTCGGCTCTGGCTTGCGCGCGAGGCAGACCGGAAAGCGCGTACTGCACTGCGGGGTCGATTTTTAATGCGGCCTCATAATATTGTTTGGCTAGATGCCAGTCTTCTCTGTTTACCGCGCTTTGGGCAAGCTCGGCTAATTCGCTGAGTCGATAAGTGGAACGCGTTTGTTCGAGTTGGGTTTTTGCCTGTTCGATTGCTAAGGCGTCACCTTGATATGTGGCTGCACTTGTGAGTGCGGTCTCAGCGGCTTTGAAATCGTTCCGTGCGATCGCTTCGTAAACATCAGACAGCGCTGTTTGGAAGCGCCAAGACTGCCACTCGGTCTCTATCTGCGCCGCATGCGCGGCGATGGCTTGGTGCTGAGGGTCGAGTTTAACTGCTTCGCTAATACGTTCTTTCGCCTCTTGCCACTGTGCCTCGGCGACAGCGGCTTTTGCGCTGTCCAGACTTTCTTTCGCTCTGTCGTTGATATCGGCGCGCTGCTCTAGTTCTGCGAGCTGGGTGTGATCAGGTGCCAGCACAGCAAGGAGTTCGAGTTGCGTCTCAGCAGACTCACGTTGAAAACCTTCTAAGTCGAGAACGATGCCAGCGACTAGACTTTCGACCCGAGTTGGAATGCTCGCGCTTAAGTGGGTTAGCATCGTGTACGCGTCTTCGTAGGCAAGCGTTGCCGCATCAAAGTCGCGGGCGCGGTAAAGTTCGTCTCCTGCTTTTGCTTGCGCGATAGCCGCTTCGTAGTCTTGCTCGGCCCATCGACTTACATCGACATCCAATAAAGCATTCTGTTCGAGCAAAAGCTGTTCAAGCACGTCCTGAGCGGCTTTTCTGGCCTGTTCTAACTGTGCCTGCTCAAAAGGCGACAGATCTGACTGCGCGGCTCCTGTACTCGTTCTTTCTGCCGCCGCTGTACTGTCTGCCGGCTGAGGTGCTTGTGTCTCAACAACCACCGGGTAATCGGTTGGCGATACTCTCTCGGGCAGCCAAATAAACACGCCGTACAGACCAATGAGCGCACTGAAGGCGAGACCGGCTATAACGGCGCGATTGCGTCTGGGGGTGTCCGCCGATCGGCTGGATACTATGGTTTCTGGTTTAAATGGCGCCGGCTCAATTCGCTTAGAGGACATCTTCGGAGGCGTCTCCTGTGTCCTTGGCATTTAGCTCGGGTAGTGAGCCGATTTCGGTTTCATACAGTTCATCCAGCAAGGCGCGCCACTGAGCATAGTGATCCTGCACGTTGCCGCTCAGTGTGATCGTTTGATCATCCAGCTGTATAATTTGTGGGGTCACCTCAGCCTCCAGCGAGGCACCCAGTTCCTGCAGGGCTTCTACGTGTATCGCGGCTTCATTGCGTTTGTCGAGCCCGCTCTTGATCATATAACCCCCACCCATGATGGCGACGTTACCCGCCGTTCTGGTTACCGCGTCGCTGCCTTTGGCGGAGGCATAAATTCCTGCCAGTACGGCGGCGCCGCCGAGTAGAAGATCTTTTCGGGCTTCGGCCTGCACTTGCTCGAGGGCCAGTGCCTCTTCATAGCTGAGTTTACGCCATTCTTGATAGGGGCCCAGCATATCGGTGTTGAACTGTTGGTAATAGCCTTGCAGAGTATCAACATAGAGATGGTCGCGAGCTCGAATCTTGCGCACTCGCTCAAGCATCGGGTCGCCCTCCGCGGGGAGTTTTTGCAAAGTGTAGCGTTCGCCATTTTGGCGGACATAATCGGAAAAAGCCGCGCTGGCGAAGCGCTCCGCAAAACGCATCTCGGCGACTTGGCGAACCGTGGCGCGGTCGCGAGAAGTGAGCTTTTGATAGCTCGATAGCAGGTCATTCGCGATTCGGTTGTAAAGTGCTTGGAATGCGTCGTGAGTGCGTCGAGTCGTTTTGGCGTAGGCGTACCGCGAGGCCTCTTCTTGGTATACGCGATTGTTCATCCAGAATCGCCCCGTGGCATCAAAGGCGCTTATTTCGAGTGCTAACTCTTTGCCATCAGACTGAAGGATCTTGCCTGTAATCATCAGATCGGTGAGCTGATCTTCTGAGGGAACCACTCGCACTGCACCCCAGGCTCCACTCTCCTGCAAGGCCGCCATCAAAAGCTGAGGCATGAAGCGTGACTCGGCCTCTCGAACCTCTGGAAAAACGGGGTCGTCTGTTTCCTGATCTAGGCCCGTATTGAATACGGCGATACTGACATCGAGTAGCTCTGCTTCCACAGGCGGTTCGCTGGGTGTTTCAACGCGTGGGATTGAAGTGGTTTTGATCGTTTGCGACACACATCCGCTCAGCGAAGCCACGGTGAGAAATACAATGCCCAAGATGGCCGTATGCATAGTCATCCTTGATTAATCCCCTTGTACTTGCGGTACTCCTCCCACAAGCGTTCACGTATTTCTGGGTCGGATTCGCGCATGGCGGCTTCTCTTAGCTGCCGGGCGATCACGTCGTCATCTTCGCCGCTGGGTATGTCTGCAGGCGGTGGATATTTCGCTGTGCTGGCCGTGGTAGATGAATCTTGTGATCGCATGCCACCGCCGCTGCCGGATGATCCACGCATGCCGCCGGGCATGCGACCATACTCCGATGCTGTCGCGGTATCTGTTTCCTTACTGGTGCTCGCTACGGGGCCCTCTCTTTCGGCGGTTCGCTGCTCTGCTTGAGCATCGCGGATGATGTCATCAAATACACCGGTTGCACGATCAAGCTCCGCGTCCAAGATGGCGATTTGTTCAGCTTGTGTGGCTGTGCCATTGATTTCAGATTCCCCCGTGCCGTTTGACGGTAGTGGTGGTAATTGCGAGGGGGTACCTTTGCTCTGTTCATTATTGCTGGTCGATGATGTACCGGATGTACCGGATGTACCGGATGTACCATTCCCACTCGCAACTTCTAGGGGTTGATTTGATTTTTGCGAGTTCGTTGGATTGTCGTCATACAGCGTAGGTAGATCTTCGCCAGACGATCCTGTGTCCATGAATCCAGGTTCGCTTGGGGATCCCTCGCCGGTCGCGTCTGCGACGGTTTCGCCCGAGTTACTCTCGGCTGAGCCCGCGTCGGGCGGCGGTGGGAAAGTTTCTTCGCCGCTGCTTGTCTGAGTCGGCGCTTCGGTCGTTGCGCTTGAGTCACTGCCGCTGGCTGAGCCTGATTTGGAGGCGCTTGGAAGACTGGCAGAAGGGCCGGGGATTCCTACGTTAGGGCTCGAACTCGAACTCGAACTGGAGCTAGAGCTAGAGCTAGAGCTAGAGCTAGAGCTGGAGCTGGAGCTGGATGGCGGCATCGGCACGGGCAGTGAAACCGATGGGCTTGTGGGCGTGGTGGCACTTGGGCAGCCCGATAGCATTAAGAGCACGGGGCCTATTCCCAGTGCCGCTATGGTTCTATTCCGATTCAGGTAGTACATAAGATTGCTCAATATCCTGCAATGTCACGGTTTGTCCATCCACGATCTTGGGTCGAAAAGTGGCTTTTCTCAGTAATCGGATGAACCGCCCAGCGGCCCCATCGAAACCCTCGGCTACCTCAATGCGTTCCACGCTCCTTACGCTGCCGCGGTCTGTTACGGTAAAGCTCAGTCGAACGTTGCCATCCTCTTTCGGAACAGCTGGCGGTAGCAAGCGTACGGACTCCAAATCCGGGAGTAAAACAGGCTCGCTAAATAAGCGCGTTCTTAATTCTTCGATACGCGCTTCATCCTCAAGTTCCCCGATAACCTGATCAATTTGTTGATACACCTCAAAGGCGGATCGCCGTTGACCGCGCCACAAATTCCAATCTGCGAGCTGCAGTGAGGCGTGAAAAGCTTCAAAACTTAGGGGGCCGTGAACTTTGGATTCGGTGCGCACTAAGAGCTCAATTACCGAAGGCGCCCCTTTGTCTGCTTGACGATAATACTCGTAGAAGTTGTTTTGCGTCTGGTCCTCGTCAAAGGCTGAGCGTCGTTCAAATGGGCTGATTTCCTCACCCTCATCGAAACTGGTCACTAAAAAGTAGGTCTGTAGCATGCCGCTGAGACTGGATTTAATTAGGCTGTATTCCTCGTCATGGTCAACTAAATCCGCCAAGGACTTTTCGTAAACGGCCAGCATTTTTGCCAAACGGTAAAAGTTTTCTTCTCTTGGGTTCGTCAAAAATAAGGACTTCTGCCACTGCGCAAACTCATTCCACGCCCTCACCCGCTCGGGCCCTGCGCTCAGCGACTGTTCTTGGACTCGAATCAAATAGTCATAGCGTTCATCGGCTTCGGCAAGATCGCCGAGCGCGCCCAGGCTCACCACCTCCGCCTTCAAAAAGGGAATCTGACTTCCGCTGAAAAGTCCCTCGTTTATTCGTGTCACGTGTGTGCCGCGCTTGAAGACTTGAACAGCACGTTCATGACGCCCTGAGCGTTGAAGTGCGAGTCCTAATCCGAGTAGCTCTTCACTGAGC
Source organism: Gammaproteobacteria bacterium (assembly GCA_030427335.1). Lineage (GTDB taxonomy): Bacteria > Pseudomonadota > Gammaproteobacteria > Pseudomonadales > Halieaceae > Aequoribacter. The sequence continues at coordinate 18,714 of JAUHWV010000003.1, forward strand.
CCGGAATCGAAGGCACCACCCACGGATTCTAGCTCGGTTATTCGCTGCTCAAAGCGATCCAGCTCTTTCGTGTGAAGCGTTGTCTGTTTAGCGTCGTCTAAGAGGTCAATATCACCCGACTCCTCTGCCGCGACCGCCGAGGATAGGTTCAATGTAAGGGCTAGGGTCATGCCGGTCACGAATTGTCGAGTAGCCATTGCGTTATCTCCGAAACCAAATCGCGCTGAAGACCAGACGGTTGCAGTCGCACTTGATCGTAGTATACACAAGATACGAATGCAGTCAGCGTACGGCTCAGAAGATTAGTTCTGGGCCCAGTGGCACCTTTTAGGCTAGAGTGGTAGGCGTTTAAGTAGAGAGTGGAATCATGGGGTATTTTAAGCGTGAAACGGCGGTTTTTCGGGTAAATGAAACGACATGGGAGGCCAATCTTGTAGAGGGCTGGCGTATCGGCGAAATGATGAATGGCGGTTATTTGCTCGCCATTGCAGGCCGTGTGCTGGGGGAGGCTCTGCCCCAGTCCGACCCGCTGTCAATTAATGCTTTTTATCTTGCTCCGGCCTTCGTGGGGCCAATTCGATGTGAAGTTGAAATTCTGCGTTTGGGGAAAAACACCAGCCAAGCGGTGGTGAAAATGATTCAGAATGGCGAGCTAAAAGTTCAGGTGACAGGTGCGTGCACCGATCTTGATGGTCTTTCAGGTCCGACGTGGATCCGAACGCCTCGGCCCGAAATACCGGAATGGGATGATCTACCCTCAACCCCCAATAAAGCGATTGAGCTGAGCAGTCGCATGGATCTTAGGTTGTCTCAAGGCCAATCGTTTTTACAGGATGGTAAAGGCGATGGCAGAGGCGAGTTTCAAGGGTGGATAGGGCACAGCGATGGTAGCCCCACGGACGCCTTATCGCTGTTGTTCTTTGCTGACGCGTTTCCGCCGCCTGCATTCTCTTTGTTTGGTGCTGTAGGTTGGGTGCCTACAATCGAGTTGACCGTTCAGGTTCGTGCCAAACCCGCACCCGGCCCAATCCAAGCCGCGCTTTGGTCAAATTATCTGACTGAGGGCATAACGGAGGAAGACGGCTTATTTTGGGATAATACGGGAAACCTTGTTGCAATCAGTCGCCAATCAGCGAAAGTGCGTGCCTAAATTTTGCTGTCGCACTTGGGTGGCTGGAATTTAGTCTGACGTAGTCGGAACTACGGGCGCTCGGCGAGCGAACAAAGGTAGGCTGGGGAAGGTAAAAAAGGCACGCCAGTCATCCCCGAAGTCTCGTTCTATGGGGTGTTCGTAAACTTTCTTGTAGAGACGTTCGAACCGGTTTTGTTCCTCATCTGCCTTACTTATGCCGCAGATCACGGCGGCTTCCATTAAACCTTCCAGTCTTATTTGAGCGCTCGGTGAGCAATCCTGTCCGTCTTTCAGTTGCTGCAAAATCCGCGATAGACGATGTTCGATCTCGTTAATCAGACGGTCTGATTCCATCATTCTGATTTGATGCCCTTTCACAACGGAGGTCAAAGGATTATCCTCCACTTCGTGCTAACCGTACAGTTCCCACTTTTAACCCGGATGACTCCTATGATTCTTCGCTTGCTCAGTCTCTTTCTGCTCATTAATGCGGCTTCGACCCTCGCCCAATCTCAAGTAGAGCAGATGCCCATCATTGATTACCAGAATCGCTTTCTTCCCCAGGTTGGTAGCCAAGGCATGGTGGTTGGGCCAGAAAAGTTGGCGGCTGAGATCGGTCAAGAAATCTTGCGCCAAGGTGGTAATGCGGTAGACGCCGCTGTTGCAACCGGCTTCGCTCTCGCGGTGACCTATCCGCAAGCAGGTAATTTGGGGGGAGGCGGTTTTATGTTGATCCACTTGGCAGAGCCGAATAAACAGGTTTTTATTGATTATCGAGAAATGGCACCGGGTCGAGCCCATCGCGATATGTATCTCGATGAGGCGGGTGCTGTTGACAGGCAATCACTCTACTTCAGCTATTTGTCCGCTGGTGTGCCTGGTACAGTGGCTGGCTTACTACATGCACTTGAAAATTACGGAACCTTGACGGTAAGGCAGGTGCTTCAACCGGCTGTCGATTTGGCTTTGAAAGGCATTCCCGTGACCTACGCCTTGCATTCAGCGATCGGCAGCCGCAAAGAGCGTTTGTTGCAAGATCCGGGCGCTAGTATGGCTTATTTAATCGAGGGCGAAACGCCAAGCTTAGGGTCGACTTTCGTACAGCCTGACCTAGGCCGTGTGCTACAGAGTATTCGAGACAATGGACGCTCAGGTTTCTACGAGGGCTGGGTGGCTAAAACGATCTCTGAGGCCATGCAAGATAATGGTGGTATTGTCAGTGAAGCCGATTTGAAGAACTACCGTGTGGTTGAAAGAGAGCCGGTTCGAGGTTCTTACCATGGCTACGACATTGTCTCGGCGCCCCCGCCTTCCTCGGGTGGAACCCATATCATTGAAATGCTGAACATTCTGGAAGGTTTTGATTTAGTGAGTATGGGGCACAATTCGGCGGCGTACATTCACCACGTTGTTGAAGCCATGAAAATAGCGTATGCCGATCGAGCTGCACACATGGGGGATCCCGACTTTAGCCCAGTCCCAGTGAAGCAGCTGTTGAGTAAAGACTACGCCGCAGTAAGACGCTCTGAAATCAATCCACAGCGGGCGCGAGCGCCTATGGAGATTCAGGCCGGTGACTTCGACGATTCGGAGAGTACCGACACGACACACTTTTCAGTGGCCGATACCGCGGGTAACGTCGTTGCAAATACCTATACTTTGAACTTCAGCTTTGGTTCCCACATTGTGGTCCCGGGTACCGGTATGTTGCTCAATAACGAGATGGCGGATTTTATGTCGAAGCCTGGGACACCCAATGCCTTTGGTTTAATCGAGAGTCAGGCCAATGAAGTTTCCGCGGGCAAGCGACCTTTATCCTCGATGAGTCCGACTTTGGTATTCAAAGAGGGCCGACCTTGGCTCGCTACGGGCAGTCCGGGCGGGAGTTTGATCATCAGCACTGTGATGCAAACGATACTGAATGCGATGACATTCGATATGAACGTCGCGGCCGCTGCAGGCTCAGCTCGTGTGCATCATCAATGGATGCCCGATACGTTGCGTCTTGAAAGCGGCATTAGCAAAGACACCGTGGATAAACTCAAGGCCATGGGACATCCGGTGGAAGAGAATGTGAGAACGCTTGGGCGAACTCAGTCCATTATGCTCCAAGACGGTTGGTTTCTGGGTGCGACAGACACGCGTCGCCCCGGCGGATGGGTTGCGGGCGCTCAGTGAGGAGGATGCAATGAGTTATCAGGATCATCGGCGCGACTACACCAAAGGCGGGTTGTCGCGCGACGACCTGCACGAGAATCCCTTGGTACAGTTTGAACGCTGGCTGAAGCAAGCAATCGAGGCGGGTCTGGCGGATCCAACAGCGATGGTGGTGGCGACTAATGATGAGTCCGGCTATCTGTGGCAAAGAATGGTCTTACTAAAAAACAAAGATCTGGTCGCTGAGAAAAGCTTCGTGTTTTTCACCAACTATTCGAGTGCAAAGGCTCAAGCAATAGACTATTCGCCGCGGGTATCGCTGCATTTTCCGTGGAATGAATTGGACCGACAAGTCATTGTTGGGGGTGTGGCCGAGAAGATATCGGCACGCGAAACCGCGGAGTATTTTTTATCAAGGCCCCGAGAGAGTCAGCTGGCGGCGTGGGCCTCGCAGCAGAGTCGACCTATTTCCGCCAGAACGATGTTGGAACAGCAGCTCAAGGCCATGAAAGAGAAATTCGCTCATGGAGATGTACCGGTGCCCGATTTTTGGGGTGGTTACCGAGTCGTTCCTGATCGAATTGAATTTTGGCAGGGTGGTGTGAACCGACTGCACGACCGATTCAGGTACTACCGCGAAGGTGATGTGGGCGAGCCGACCTGGCGCATTGAGCAATTGCAGCCCTAGAGGGTTGCTGCTTGTTGGACTCCGGATCGAATCGCGGTTCGGGGCCGAGTTGTCCGTCAATTTAAATAATCGACGTTGGGCTCGAACTGCGTTGCTCAACATACCGGCAATGCGGGTTGATGCCCAGAATATGGCGCCGAACTAAGTCGAGGGCGCAGGCGGTAATCATGGTCTGGAATAGCTGTCTGGAGACGGGCCAAACCAGTTTTAGGCTGCGCAGATCAGCGGCGGTTCCATAAGCGATCCAAACGGTTCCCACCGGCTTGTCTGGGCTACCACCGTCGGGCCCGGCAATACCGCTAACCGCAATGGTGTAATCGGCTTTGCTTACGTCAAGAGCCCCCTCAGCCATGGCGCGGACCACAGGTTCGCTGACGGCACCGTGCTGAGCTAGCAGTGCAGGATCGACATTGATCATTTTATTTTTCATCGTGTTTGAGTACGTTACGAAGCCAGCCTCAAACACGCGTGAAGCGCCCGCAACTTGGGTGATTTGGCTGGCTATCATGCCCCCGGTACACGACTCTGCTGTAGTGATGCTTTGCTCTCTCTCGGCAAGAAGCTGTACTACGGTTTGAGCCAGAGTCGTATCCCCTTGTCCAATGATGTGATCTCCAAACAGGTCATGAATATGCTCAGCACAGGCAAGTTGGTCGCTTTTAAATTGGGCATCCTGAATCGTGAGTTTGACCTCCATCTGTGGGGCGCTCGCTCTAAAGCCCAAATCCACCGAAGCGGGCCACTCGAAACGGGACTGGTTTATTAGCTGCTGGGCGTTGGATTCCCCTATACCGAAGGTCTGGAGTCTCAGCACGTGAGTTTGCGAGGTCAGCTGCCATTCTGATTGAACTCGCTCCAATATCAGCGGCATCATAGACCGCATTTCGCTGGGTACCCCCGGCGTCGCAAAAATCCGAGTGTGCCTAAAGCGAAGATCAATGCCCGGCGCTGAACCGGTCGCATTTGGGATAATGCTTGAGCCCTCCGGCATGAGCATTTGCTTGCGATTGGCCTCATTTAAAGGTTGGCCGCGGCGTTCACACCAGGCCTCGAGCTGTGCTTTTGCGTCGGCGTTGATGCTGAGCGGTTGGTTTGATAGCTTGGCTAGCACCTGCGCTGTTAAATCATCAACGGTTGGGCCCAGCCCCCCGTTCATGAGGATGACATCCGCCGTTTGCGCCATGTGCTCGAGTTCGCTCAAAAGCTGTGTTTCGTCGTCGTTAACGGTGACTTTGCGTGAGAGTTTGAGCCCATGCTCGGCTAAGACCTGAGCCATGTAGGCTGAGTTTGAATCGATCGTGTCACCGGCCATCACCTCGTTGCCTGTTAGTAGCACTTGGATGTTGAGTTGCTTGTGCATAACCGGATTCCCGTTGCAAAGCGCGCATTGTAGCAGTCCTGTAAGTGCGCAGCATGAAAATTCCGGAATAAATGGTAAGGTATGCCCAAGAGAACAAGGGGGAAAGCTGGCTGATGCGATTTTCGGTTTTCGCCGTGTGCGCGGCTGTTTTTGTTTTTGTTTTTGATTGTCCAAGTGTTCAAGCGAATCAAGATGAGTGGTTCGACAGTGCGCGCGACTTGGCACAGGAAAAAGTAGATGCTGCCGCCCTCTGGTTTGATGGATATTTTGGTGACCCACAAGCAGATCCTGATGCCTTAGCGCACAATTACATGAGGGTAATAGGTCGCACACTTTGGTATGCGGAGAGCGCCACACAAACCAGCTTTAGAGTTCGAGGAAGTCTACACCTCCCTAGGTTTAACGAGCGACTCGAACTTTTGTTCGAAGATGATCAGTCAGATGAGTCGGATTCCGATGTGCTTCCCGGTGAGGGATTTGACGAAACTCAAGTCGCGCTGCGATGGCATTGGATCGACAATGACGACGTGAAACTAGATTTAACAGCGCACTGGAAAGACTCAGGGCTCCGCCCGGGAGTAAGGTTTAGACGATCCGTTTCTTTATCGCGATCCTCAGCATTGAGAGGCTATCATCGTTTTGATTACAACAGTGACGGCTGGGATACAGTCACAGATGTTGCTATCGATCGTACGCTTGGAAATTCCAGTTCGCTGCGTTGGCGTAATCGTCTAGACACGTCACTCGGGCGCGAGAAGGCCCGCTGGCGAAGTGTTCTACAGCTGCGTTCAATACAAGGTGATGGCGTTGGGGAAATTGGGCGGCAATGGTTCGTTGGTTTATCCGGTACGGGGTCGCGCACGCTCAGCGAAATGACAAAAACGATCGGGTTTACGTGGCGGCGCTCCTTCTGGCGAGACTACTTGTGGTTTGAAGTTGAGCCTCGCTATATATGGAACTCGGAAGCATGCGAATGCAACACAGCGGGTATACAGTTGAAGGCGGAAGTGCTGCTGTTTGATCCTGATTGAGTCGCGTGACTCGCCATTATTCCCGTATCTTGTTAAGGTGCTCTCTCATTCGTTGGGAGAAAGATAATGTCAGAAAACAGCGCGGCTCAGCTAAGCACAGATGAGCAGAAAGTGAGCTACGGTTTTGGTTTACAATTCGGTGATCAACTGCGAAAAAACCAGTTTGAGGGAATGGATATCGACGCGGTGGTGGCCGGTATTCGAGATTGGTTCGACAGGGGTGAAAGTGCGCTCTCTGACGAGGATTTGAACCCAGCCTATCAGGCTATTCAAGCTAAGCAACAGGCGAAACAATCTCAGCAAAGTGCGGCCCAAAGTGCGATCGCCGATCAATTCATGACGCAAAATGCGGACCGAGATGGCGTGACCACGACGGATAGCGGGCTCCAATATGAAGTGCTTGAAGCGGGGGACGGAAACAGCCCCACGCGTGATTCAACCGTTGTTGTGCACTACCACGGAACCTTCATCGATGGCTCTGTATTCGATAGCTCAATCCAGCGAGGCGAGCCGGCGACCTTCGGTGTCACGCAGGTTATTCCCGCATGGACGGAGGCGTTGCAACTCATGTCTGTGGGTGATAAATGGCGTGTTTTTGCGCCGCCGCACCTTGCCTATGGCGAGCAGGGAGCCGGTGGAGTCATACCCCCTAATACCGCTCTGATTTTTGAAGTACACTTGATCGACATTCAGTAGACACTGCAGCTAGACATGATCGCGACTTTAAATCTACCTAGGGTTCTTCGAGTTGGCGGAGGCTCTAGTTCCGATTTGCCGCTCGTCTTAGCTCAATTAGGTATCAAGCGCCCTCTCGTGGTAACGGACCCGTTTGTGCGGAGTTGCGGATTCTTTGATCACATCTGCGGTTCGATCTCTAGCCTTCTATCCGAAGACGCAATTTTTTCTGAGTGTGTTCCAGATCCGACCACGGATTCTGTACGCGCCGGTCTGCTACATTTGGATGCTGCGTCATACGACGGTTTGATTGCGATCGGTGGCGGTAGCGCTATGGATACGGCCAAAGCAATGGCGGCTATGCAAGGCCTTCCCGAACCGATGCGGCAGTATAAAGTGCCTTACAGCTTGGATCGCGGTCTTCCCATCGTTGCCATACCGACAACCGCGGGAACGGGCTCTGAAGCCACGCGGTTCGCCGTGATAACCGATACGGAAACACAGGAAAAAATGCTCTGGGTGGGCTTGGCCCTGATGCCTGTCGCTGCGCTGGTGGACTTCGAGCTCACCATGCAGATGCCGTACCGCCTTACGGCGGATACGGGGCTAGATACTCTATGCCACGCGCTTGAGGCTTTTGTCAGTCGCAAGTCAAATGGGTTTACGGACCCCATTGCTCTTGCTGCTATGCGCGCGGTCGTTCAATTTTTGCCGCGAGCCTGTGCCGATCCGAGTGACCGGGAAGCACGCGAAGCGATGATGCTTGCGGCGAATCAGGGCGGTGTTGCCTTTGCTAACGCATCGGTTACGCTCATTCATGGAATGAGTCGCCCTATTGGGGCGCACTACCATGTGCCCCATGGGATGAGCAATGCGATGCTCCTACCTGCCGTTACGGAGTGGTCGATCGATGGAGCGCCCGCTAAATATGCACATGCGGCCAGACACATGGGCTTTGCGGATTCGACATCACGTGATGCAGTGGCGTGCTCTGCCCTGGTAGAGGGATTGCATCGATTGTGTCAGGACCTGTCGGTTCCGAGCCCTCAGTCTTACGGTATTAATCGAGATGATTGGGTCGATTCCCTGCAGCTTATGGCTGAGCAAGCGCTCGCGTCGGGCTCGCCTGTTAATAATCCGAGGATTCCAACTCAAGATGAGATCGTCATTTTGTACGAGCGGGCTTGGACTGCAACCTAGTCGAGTTGATGGATCTATTATATATACGAGATGATGACAAATGAGCACAGTGTCTGAGAACAACCTGATTTGGGTTGATATGGAGATGACAGGCCTAGAGCCCGATAGTGATCGAGTCATCGAAATTGCGACTATCGTTACGGATTCTGAGTTGAATACCCTCGCCGAGGGGCCGGTGATCGCGATTCATCAGCCAGCGGACGTGCTTGACGCGATGGATGAGTGGAACACCACTCATCATACTGAGTCGGGTCTGGTTGCTCGAGTGCAGGCAAGTCGGATAGATGAGCTGCGCGCGTCTGAGCTGACCATAGCGTTCCTGAAAGACTGGGTTCCAGCGGGAAAATCGCCCATGTGTGGCAATACAATCTGTCAGGACCGCCGTTTTATGGCGCGTCATATGCCGCTACTTGAATCGTATTTTCACTACCGCAATTTGGATGTCAGCACCCTGAAAATCTTGGCTCAGCGCTGGGCGCCGGATGTTGCTGCCGGTTTTGAAAAGAAAGGCGCTCATTTGGCCTTGGTTGATATTCGCGAATCGATCGCTGAGCTGCGTTACTATCGGCGCACAATGTTAACGTGCTAGAAACGATTTCGAACGAGGCCGCGATTGAGTAAGCGAAAACTCAGCAAGCAGCAGGCTTGGCGGATACAGAAAATTCAATCGGAGCGGGTTGAGCGAGCCAAGCGTCGTGCCGATGTCGCTGATGAATTACTTACCGGCGGCGATCTAGGCTATGAACAAGAAGGCTTAGTGACTGCTCATTTTGGTGTTCAGGTTGAAGTCGAGTCGGTGGATCGCACTCGGCAGCGTTGTTTCATTCGCGCCAATCTTCCGGCCTTGGTTACGGGTGACCGCGTCGTATTCAGAGCGGGAGAGCACGCAGGTGTTATTGTGTCACTTCTGGATCGCACAACCATATTGAAGCGTCCTGACCCCTACGCGGGTTTGAGGCCAGTGGCGGCTAATATTGATCAAGTTATCATCGTGATTGCGCCCGAGCCACAACCTTATGCTGATCTGATCGATCGTTATTTGGTTGCTGCCGAGACCGCGGATATCGAACCGAGATTACTTTTGAACAAGACGGATTTGCTGACCGACCCGGCTCGCGCTGATGCGGTAGAGGCGCTAATTGAACCGTATAGAGCGCTCGGCTATGACGTTCTGAACACGAGTGCAAATCGAGCAGACTTAGGCGATTTGGTCCAAAAACTCGATCAGAGGGTGAGTATCTTTGTTGGGCAATCCGGAGTAGGTAAATCGTCTCTGGTGAATTCACTGCTTCCCGAGGCCGCTTTACGAACCAGCGAACTGTCCCAGTTCAATCAAAAGGGGCAACACACCACCACGACAGCTCGTTTGTTTCATTTGGTCAACGGGGGTGTCCTGATTGACTCCCCTGGGATTCGAGAGTTTGGGCTCTGGCACATGCAACGCAGCGAGCTCGAACGCGGTTTTATTGAGTTTGGCCCATTTTTAGGGCACTGCAAATTTCGAGACTGCAAGCACGAGCAAGAGCCTGGCTGTGCTCTGCGCGAGGCGATAGCAGAGGGCGCCATAACCGAGGCTCGGTTCAGAAGCTATCAAATTCTATGCGACACTTTAGACGCCGATAAGCCCCAGTAGAGTTTGCTGTCCAGTTTGCCGACGGCTGGGTTTTCTGCCGTCAGTCGTGCAGGTGGCTTGATTGGCTTTTGCACTTACTGGGTGTGAGGACTTTATTAGATCTCAAGCCTGCGACGCGATACATTCACCCATTCTGACTGCAGCGTCGGCTTGACACCAGGTCTCCCACGCAATCGCATCTTTACCAAAAAGAAGTATCACGGTTGAGCCCAGCTTAAATCGCCCCATTTCCTGACCTTGCTTCAGCGTGATCAGGTCTTCAGGCGTATGATATTGGCGGGTAATAATCTGCTTTCCGGGTGGGGCAACTTGACCTTCCCACGTGGTTTCGATTCCCGCGACGATCATGGCGCCAACCAGTACCATCGCCATGGGACCATACTCGGTCTCAAATAAACAGACATGCCGCTCATTTCGAGCGAACAAGTGTTCGACGTTTTCGGCGGTGACTTTATTCACCGAGAAGAGATCGCCGGGAACGTAGCGGGTGGCCTTCAAAGTGGCATCCAGTGGCATATGAACTCGATGATAATCTTTGGGGCTCAGATAAACGGTCATGAAGCTTCCGTTCTCAAAGTGTTTGGCCCAGTCTTCGCTGCCTAGCAAGGCCTTTGCGGAAAATTGCCGACCTTTGGCTTGGAAAATTTGGTCTGCTTCGATATTCCCAAATTGGCTTATGGCTCCGTCAGCTGGGCTTAATACATCTGCGTCGGCCAAGGGGCGGGCACCCGGTTTGAGTTCCCGCGTAAAAAACTCATTGAAATTGGCATAAGCCTCGGGATAAGGGGCAAACGCCTCGGTCATATCCACTTTGTAGCGTTTGATAAACAGTCCAATGAGCTTGTTTTTTAGCCACTGTGGCCGCTCAAGCTCAGCCAGTTTGCCTACCAGTCGTGATAGGAAATGTTGTGGAAGCAGATGTTGAACCCAAATGAATATGCTGGACATAGTTGGCCTTAGAAATCGATACCGCGAGCCCAGTATATCGGTTTTTGGGTCTTGTATGTGAGCGCGAGTGAGTGATTTTAGGTGCTTTTCTGTTTGATCCTCTGTATGCGATAAACCACGCCTTGCGTGTTAAGCTCGAGATCGGCCGCAAGTGCGGTTAGGCATTGCTCCGCACAGTTGGGCCCCATTGCGGTAAGCAGATGTTCCAGCGTGATTGCCCGTATCGCCTTTAAAGCGTCTTCGGGAGCGCTCAATTGAGCGTAGGCTTTTAACTGTGATTTCAGTGTTTCTGCCGTTCTCAAATCAAAAGACATTCCCCCAAAGTGCGTTGGATAGATCCATTTTGGGTCTTTCGCACAGAGTGCGTCGATCGCGCTGCAGGCCAGTTCTGGATCAAACTGAGTGGGTGTAGTAGCGGGCAGGCTGAAAGGCCAAGCACCCTCGCGTAAGTAAGCGTAGCTGATACCGTAAGCGTCACCCGTGAACCAGCTTCTGCTTTGTTCGTCCCAAATGCACAGGTGGTGGTCAGCGTGCCCCCGCATATGATGAGCCACCAGTGGTCGTCCATTGAGAGTCAGTGATTCGCCATCGTTTAGTACGCCAATTTGGTCAGCGGGTACGGGCCGCAGCCTGCCGTATAAAGTGTCAAAGGCCTCGCCGTAAACCGATCTAGCCGATGACTCTAGGGCGCTTGGGTCCACCAGATGTTTGAGCCCTCGTGGGTGACAAAACACTTTTGCATTAGGTAGCCGGTTTGCCCAGTGGCCCACCGCCCCCGCGTGATCCAAATGAACGTGCGTGGGGATAATCATTTCAATGGAATTTATATCTACATGTGCGGCGTCTAATTGAGCTAGCATCCTGTCCATCTGAGGGGCCGTTCCCGTTTCGATCAGCGCATACTTGCCTCCGCTCTCGATTAGGTAGGCAGCGGCGATACCCTGCTTTACGTAATGCGTGTCGATGGTGATGATACCGTTGAGTTCGTGTTCCGTCTTCATTGGGGTCGCGCTATCGTCTGGTTATAGAATAGAGGTCGAAATCGACTGTAACATGAAAAGTGGCAGCATTTTTGTTCTGATTCAGTTGTTTTCGGGGTTAGACTCGTCAATGAAGTCCTTAAAGAGAGTAAAGATCATGCGCCTTACTTTACGAAGCAAACGGCGGTGGCCCTTTTTTTTGTTCCTCGGATTGACGGCTTGCGATGCTGTTGAGTCTCACAAGCCCGATTTTTCGGCGATTGAGAATGTTCAGGAGCGGAAAGAAGCGTTTTTTGCTTACCTCAAACCGCTCGCCGAGCGCGTAAACGCCGATGTGCTTAAAGATCGACGGCGGTTGATAGCCATAGAATCTGAGGGTTCCGAAGTGGGTTGGTGGGATCGACGGACCTTGAAGCGTCTCGCGAGCGAATACGGGCTGGAGTCGTCTGATTTGACGGAGTTACTCAATCGTGTGGATGCGGTGCCGGTGAGCTTGCTATTGGCTCAGGCCGCGAACGAGAGCAGTTGGGGGAGATCTCGTTTTGCGAGAGAGGGTAATGCCTTTTTTGGGCAGTGGTGTTTCACTCCGGGTTGCGGGATGGTCCCTCAGGGCCGGCCTGCAGGGCAAAGCTACGAGGTTCGTTCTTTTAAATCCGTCTTCGCGTCCGTGGAAGCCTACGTGCACAATTTGAATACGGGCGATGCGTATCAAAATTTACGTGATATCAGGGCTAAGCAACGGGCCAAACTGAAGGAGCCCAAGGGTGTGGTTTTGGCCGAGGGCCTGACGTCGTATTCAACGCGTGGTGCAGAATATGTTAGCGAGATACAATCGATGATTACGTTCAACAAGTTGGGTCGGTTTGATTCGGTGGAGAAAGCCTGTGGCCACAGCCCACTTCCTGATCGTTGCTGAAAACTGGAGTTCCCAAGGGTATAAATATGATAAACGAATGGCATAAACTTATGGCAAACCACAGCTCTGAAGGGCTGCATGCGCTGTTAGCGGATGAGGTTGTATTTCATTCGCCTGTGGTTCACACCCCACAAGTGGGGCGCCAAATTACGCATGCCTACCTTGCTGCGGCCTTTGAGGTTCTGGCAAACGACTCATTTCGTTATGTGCGCGAGGTAGTTGCAGATCGTGACGCGATACTCGAGTTTGAATTAGAGCTCGATGGGTTACATGTTAACGGCGTAGATATGATCCGTTGGAACGAGGAAGGCAAAATTATCGACTTCAAGGTGATGGTTCGACCTATGAAGGCGATCGATGTTGTGCGCAGCAACATGGCGCGTGTCTTGGAGCGAATGAAAGCGGCGAGCTGAGCTCGCCCACACTTTTAAGTTTGTAATTTTACCGTAGTCGTTTCAGAGTTGCTCCTCAGCAAATGCGGCCAAGCGTGACCGTACGATTCCGCCGATCGTCATGATCCCCGCGTGCGGGTAGGCTTTGCTTTTCTCAACCAGATAGGTGAGGCCAGAACTCAGCGGTGAGATGTATTTGTTGTCAATTTGGGCCAAGTTGCCTAAAACGACGATCTTGGAGTCTGCTCCGACACGAGAGATGATGGATTTCAGTTGAAATTGTGTAAGGCCTTGCGCTTCGTCAATAATGATATAGGCGTTGTTAAAGGAACGGCCGCGCATGAAGTTGAGCGACTTGAACTGAATATTGGCGCGTTCCTTTACGTACTCAATTGAGCCGCTAGTCGATTCATCTGCGCCGTGTAAGATTTCCAGGTTGTCGTCGAATGCCGCCAGCCAAGGCGCCATTTTTTCCTCTTCTGTGCCCGGTAAAAAGCCGATATCTTCGGCCATGGGAGGCGTAGAGCGAGCCACAATTAGCTTGCTGTACTTACGCCCCTCCAGGATCGCGTGGAGCCCATAGGCAAGCGCTAGAAGCGTTTTGCCCGAGCCTGCTGGGCCGGTCAGAACCGTCATGTCAATATTGGGGTCGTCGAGCAGTGTCATTGCCATCGCTTGTTCGAGGTTGCGTGGGGATAGCCCCCAAAATTGCCGATTCATTAAATGATGGCGGTCTTCAACGCGCAAGTAGGCATAGTCGCTATCCAGGCGTTTTACGCAGGCAATGAACTCTTGGTCGTCGAATATAAATTGATTCGGATAAGGCTCTTCGAGAACCTCTTTTGGTACTCGGTAGAGCGTCGTTTCCGATTCGCGGATGGTCTCCACTTCGGATACGCCGGACCAGAAGTCTCCTTCAATTTTTGACCATCCACGTGCGAGTAAATCGATATCGTCCAATACTTTATCGCGGCGGTAGTCTTCGACATGAAGTAAGCCCGAACCTTTCGCCTTGATGCGCATATTGATGTCTTTGGTGACTAAACAAACGACGGCATCGCTTGATTGAGCCTGCAGGCGCAGAGCCACGTTTATAATTCGGTTGTCGTTGCTATGTGCCTCCTTGACGCTCAGAAAAGGCAGGTCATCGTCATCGTCAATGACTTGATCAGCGTATACAGACAAAGAACCTAGTGGGCCGCTAACCGAGCTGCCCGGGATGTCGACACCCGCTTGAAGTTCGGCGGGCGTGGCGCCCTCGACGACTTTTTCGATTAGATTGATGGCGATTCGCGCCTCGCGGCTCACGGTTTTATCTCGCCGGTCCTTAATGTCGTCGAGTTCTTCCAGCACGGTCATCGGTATGACAACTTGGTGTTCATTAAAGGCGGTGATGGCGTGGGGGTCGTGAAGTAAGACGTTGGTGTCTAGGACGTAAATTTTGCGGATGACGGATTTTAAGGGGTTGGGGGTCGAACGAAGCGTGTTCGTTTTGGGCATGCGATCTTCCTTTGTGGAACGAGCGATGCCTTCAGTCTCTGGCCTGTGTATGATGCTGTCAAGTGCTCCATAAGTCTTTTGTAAGAATTTGCGAAAACCGGTTTTTATACACTGACAGTGGGCTGTTTTTCCGCTATGCTTTTTCTTTTTTTGTGATCAGCTCTCCATGTTAGACAAAAATGCGTTGGCCAGCTTAAAAGGCCTAAAATCGCAGATGGAGGCGGAAAAAGAACGAGTTGAGGCGACGATAAAAGGTACTCAATCTCGTTACGGTTTTGCCGTACTAGACGACGGGCGTGAAGTGTTTATTACGCCTGAAGAAATGCTAAAAGTACTACCAGGTGACCGCGCGCGTGTTTGCGTTCACCCGGGTCGCGAAGGAAAACCGGTCGCCGATATCGAAAAGCTTGTTGATAGTCCGCTGGGTTCATTCGTTGGAACCTGCTTGACTAAGGGCAAAGCGTTCTTCATTCAGCCCGATTGTGGCACGCTCACGCGTTGGCTGTTTGTGCCTCCACACGCACGAAACGGCGCAAAAGCCGGTGATCATGTGCGTTGCGCAATCCTCAAGCACCCCATCAAAGATGGCAAGCCACAAGCCAAAGTGTTGAAGGCGCTGGGTAGCGATGCGTCTCCCGGTGTTGAAAATCAATATGCGATCGCAAGCCACGCCCTTCCCGATGAGTGGCCCGCTGCTGTTCTCAAGGAAGCGCATGCCAGTATTGAGCGAGGTTTTGACACTCGTGCCCGAGTCGATTTGACTTCACTGGGATTTGTGTCAATTGACGCAGCCAAAACGCAAGATATTGACGATGCCCTTTACGCTGAAACCACAGCAGAGGGTTGGACTCTTTATGTTGCAATTGCTGATCCTTCGGACTACGTCGAGCCGGGTTCAAAGCTGGATGCCGCGATTGCAGAGCGTGCCACCTCGGTCTACTTTCACGGGGATGTAGTACCTATGATGCCGGAGGTGCTCGCGCAACAAACCTGCGCGTTGGCAGAGAGCGAGCGGCGACCGGCTCTGGTTTTGAAGTCGGAGATTAATAACGACGGTGAGATCACATCTTTTGAATTTTTAGAGGCGATTGTTCAGTCGCATGGAAAACTCAGCTACTACGCTGTTGATCGGTACTTGTCGGGTAATAACGAAGATCCGGTGATGCATACCTCCGCCGTTGAGGCGCTGTATCAGCTGTATCGTGTTTTACGTGAGCGACGTTCCAAGGTCGAGTTGGTCATGGAGGATCGTCAAGAGTTCCGTTGGGTTCTGAATGATGATAAGCAAATTGAAAGCATCGAACCCTGCGAGAAATTGACCTCGCAAAAGATGGTCGAAGAATGCATGGTGGTGGCGAACCGTTGTGCAGCGCTGTTTCTACAAAAACACGGCTGTGCTGGCCCATTTATCGTACATCAAGGGTTCCGCCCCGATCGTCTTGAGGAAGCAGCACAATTCTTGGAGCGATTTGCGCCTGATTTGAGCGCTCAAGTTATGACCGAGGTTGCTGGATATCGAGAGATCATGTCGGCCTTGGGCCAGGCGGAACATGAGTTGCCATTACGGAGCATGGTAAATCGTTTGTTGACTCGTGCTGTCCTGTCGGTTTCGGCTGGCCCCCATATGGGTATGGCCTTGCCTGTTTATACCAACTGTACCTCGCCCTTGCGAAAGTACGCGGACCTTTTGGTACACCGACAAATCAAGTCGGTATTAAGAGAGCGTGATACGGTAACTTTGTCGCAAGACGAACTAAATATTATCGCTGAACGAATTCAGACGGCCCGCGATGCCTGCCTTTATGCGGAGCGGTGGCTCGTCAGTCGCTATCTCGAGCGGATTACCGGCTTTAAAAAAGACTGCGTGTTGAGTGCGAGTGTGGCACAAATTAGCAGCAGTGGCTTATCGATCCGTTTAGACGGCTCTGGCTTGGAAGGGTTTGTTGATTTACGCAAAGACCCAGAGAAGTTCAGCTTTGACAAATGGACGGCCAGTTTGACATCTACGACGCGTCGTTTTTCCCTGGGGCAGAGCATACAGGTATTTTGCCGTGGCGTGGATTCGAAATCGCGCCTGGCGCAATTCGATGTTGTTGAGGGCTGTGGTTTAAAAACGGCCAAGAGCCCAGCTTAGCGTTTGCGAAGCTGTCTGCCGGAAGCGGCTGGCAGCTTTTTCACTATCGCTGATCTTCGTCTGCTACATACGCCTTTTTGTGAGGCGTTTGGGAAGACTTCCCCTGTTTTTGTGTTCGCCTTACCCTGCTGCTTCTTGACTGAACTCGCTTTTCAGTAAAACCTTGATTGCTGTTGTATATTTGGCTACCCTCATCTGGTCAGGCCACATGACCGCATGGGTTCTGGGTTTGCCGCTTTAAACTTTGCTGAATTGATGAAGAGAAATTGTGTCAAGGCAGGCCAGTGAATTTTTTAACTGCGCCGTTTAACGTGGTAATCCGTTGATCGAGGGCGGTATCGTTTTTTTGAGCCCGCTGCTGTCGATTTTAACGTGGGCCCGTGGTCGGTACGCTTTTAGAAAAACACTCTAAATTACTTGGGTCGCGCTGGGTTTAGGGTATGATTGAAGAGTCTGGTTAATGAACTCAAGTATGAAAATCCAATCGATCAAGCAAGAGCGTTTGTATCTGCGTGTGGCCGAGCAACTTGCGGATAAAATTAGGACGGGTGAAATTGGCGTTTCTGAGCGCCTGCCTTCGGAGCGTGATTTGGCGGGTCTATTTGGTGTGAGTCGCCCGACCATCCGCGAGGCGATGATTGCACTGGAGATTGCCGATTTGGTGGAGATTCGGTCTGGCTCTGGGGTTTACGTAAAGTCTACCCAAGCAGGTATGGCATCAAAGCTGATGCCCGATGACGGTCCTGGCCCCTTAGAGCTCATCGAGGCGCGTTACTTTATCGAGGGTGAAACGGCGGCTCTGGCGGCGGAACGGGCCAATGATACTGATATAGCGTTGATCGCTGGGGCGCTGCAGGATATTGCTCGTGAGAATGAGGCTTCGCCAGCTCACGAGGATGCGGATGAGGCTTTTCATACTCTTATAGCGATGGCCTCCAAAAACAGTGCACTTGCCGCCATGGTGGAGCGTTTGTGGGAGTGGCGAACGACCTCTGAAATGAGTCTGTTTTTCCACGAGCAACAGCGTAGAAGCGGTGTACTACCCTCAATCGAAGATCACCAAAAGATCTATGAAGCCATTCGCAAACGCGATGCTGAAGGTGCGCGCGAAGCAATGCATGCTCACCTTGGGCGCGTGCTTGCCCAAGTCGTGGAGAGCGAGCCCGGATCTAATTAAGCCGACTAATTAAATAAACTTCTTGATTGGTAAGGCCACTTGACCGATAATTTTGGTGTTGACGATGCCGTCTTACCAATTCAAAGGTGAAGTAAATGTTAGAAACGTGGCGATGGTTTGGTCCTGATGATCCGGTATCCCTGTCGCAGATTCGTCAGGCGGGCGCGAGCGGCATTGTGTCTGCTTTGGATCATATTCCAACGGGAGAGGCATGGCCTCTGGAGGATATCTTAGAGCGCAAGCGCATCATCGAAGCCGCGGGGCTCGTTTGGTCTGTCGTTGAGTCGGTGCCAGTGCACAATGATATTAAATCGCGAACAGGCGCTTTCTTGCGCATGATTGAGAACTATAAAGTCTCCCTCCGCAATTTGGGTGCGGCCGGCGTTCAAACGGTTTGTTACAACTTTATGCCGGTGGTCGATTGGACGCGAACGAGCTTGTCCTACAAGCTCCCTAATGGCAGCGTAGCGCTTAAATTCGAAATGACCGATTTCGCTGCCTATGATCGCTACATTCTGAAACGACCGGGTGCAGAAACCTCGTATCCTGAAGCGATATTGCAAAAGGCAGAGGAGCGCTTTACGGCAATGTCCATGGAAGAAATTGCCGCGCTGGAAAAGAATATTATTGCGGGTCTGCCAGGTGGCGAAGGCTCTTACGACCAGGCGGGTATCAAAGAGGCGATTCAAAAGTTTGCCCAGTTTGATGACGATACCTACCGTGGCCACTTGTTCGCTTTCTTAGATGAGGTCATTCCCGTGGCCGAGGAGGCCGGCGTGGTCATGGCCATTCATCCAGACGATCCGCCTTTTTCATTGTTCGGCTTGCCCCGTGTCATGTCGACAGCACAGGATGCCGCGCTGTTGACTCAGCATCTGCAGAGTCAGGCAAATGGTATCACCATGTGTGCCGGTAGTTTTGGTGCGCGTGCTGACGCTGATTTGGTCTCACTGGTACGTCAGTTTGCAAATCGTATTTACTTCGTTCATCTGCGCAATATTAAAAAGGAGCAAGACGGTTCCTTTATTGAATCTGAACATCTAGATGGCGACAACGACATTGTGGGTATTGTCGATGCGCTGCTCGAAGAGGAATCTGCGCGTCGAGCCAAACAGGCTTCGCAGCCACAGATACCGATGCGGCCAGATCACGGCCACACTATGGATATTGACCGAGAAGCGAATACAACGCGGCCGGGGTATTCTTACGCAGGTCGTATGCGCGGTCTCGCTGAGCTTCGAGGGGTTATACATACGGTATCTACCCTGAAGCAGCGTACAGCTTGATCATGCAAGCGCCGGGTATCGTTCATATTGGCCTGGGGGCCTTTCACCGAGGCCATCAAGCGGTTTACCTGCAGTCGTATCGCGCCAGAACTTGCGACACTCGATGGGATATTTGTGCGGCGAATATTCGCTCAAATCAAGCCATTTGCGATGCCTTGACCGCAGCCAATCATTGTTATTCGGTTGTGGCCTACAAAGATTCTCAAACCGCTTCCGTGACCCAAGTTGGATCGATTGGCGAAGCGCTGTTCGCCGGCGAAAGTCGAGGTGAGCTACTCGCTAGGCTGTGTTTACCCTCTGTGGCCATTGTGACGCTGACCGTGACAGAGAAAGGCTACGGGTTGAAGCCCTCGGGGCTTGAGCTCAACATGGATGATCCTGCTATTGCAACCGACTGGGTTGCACTGGATGAACCGAGATCGGTACCGGGGCTCTTGCTACTGGCCTTGCTTCGACGTCGCGAGCG